>NZ_JAQTQR010000107.1 GCF_028712165.1 Sulfuricurvum sp.
TCTTTAAAATCAAGTCAAAAGTATACGGAATTTGCGAAATGTGTGAAGACGATATCGGTTTTCAACGTTTAAAAGTGAAACCGCATGCAAAGTATTGTATTGTATGCCGTCCGATCGTTGAAAAAAATAAACACTAAAAGGGAGAGAAAATGCAACTAAAACGTTATACCATCGCGTCGCTCATTTTAATGATATTAGTAGGTATTGCGACCTACACGATAGATAATGGCTCGATTGGATTTGATTTATTAGGGATGCATTTTCCAAACTTTCCTATCGCATTTTGGGTTGTAGTACCTCTTTTTGTGATGTATCTTGCCAGCGTAGTGCACATGGGTGTTTACGCATTGGTCGGAAATTTTAAACTTCGCCGTTTGAATAAAGATCATGAAAAAATGATTGATGCTTTGCGTGATGCGCTCTTGGGTGTCGGCGAACGCAGCAATGTCTACAAAAGCGATGCGTATAAATTGATGGGGAAATTGATTGATCATTCAATGATCCTTCCCTATGAGACTCTTCGTGCAATCGGAAATGAAAAAATCGATGAAGCGCTTGAATTGATGCGTGATGTCAAAGAAAATAAAAAAGTAGATATCAAAAAATTTCATTTGCCTGCCACGACATCGATTGCTATCCAAAATAATCTTAACCGTCTTGAACGGGGCGAAATCGATGCGGACAGTGTCCTTTCCCGTCCGGACAGTTATGGGGAAATTGTTTGTGCTAAAGCATACGAGGCGTATGTTAAAACGGCATCGGTCGGCTCGATTATGAAATATCAACGCTTTTTTACAAAAGCATCTCTACTCGATTTCGTTCAACGGATTAATGCTGCTGAAAATGGTATTCAAATCAGTAATGAAGAGTTGGCCTCTATATTTGGAACACTTAAATTAAAAAGCAGCGATTGGATCGATCTTTCAGAAGCAATGTCTAAAAATATGCTTCCTGAACAACGTATTCGTTTATTTGAAATGCTGAGTGAACATAATGATGAAGCGATGGAAGGGTATCTTTATACGTTGTATGACTTACAGATGATTGATACAGCGAATGAAATTCTTAACAACACCGCACATAACGATTTCCAAATTTTCAAAGCGTATCGTGATCTCAAACGTGCCAATAAACACTATGACATTGCGATCTTTTTACGTCCAAATTGTTAACACTATGAGATAGCGTCAAACGCTATCTTCTCCTCTAAGGTAATTTTTGATGACTCCTAAACTCTCTTTTGATACTCCTATCTATGCTCTTGCACCTTTAGCCGGATATACGGATTTACCCTTTCGCAATGTTGTTAAAAAATTCGGAGCGGATTTGACGGTCAGTGAGATGATCAGTTCCAATGCACTCGCCCACGGTTCTACAAAGACGATTAAGATGATGGAACGAAGCCCGAACGAAGATCCTTACTCTGTACAGATAGCAGGGTCTGAAGAGGAGATCGTTCGACGTGCAGTAGAGGTGCTCAACACTCAAGACGATATTGATATCATTGATCTTAACTGCGGCTGTCCGGTTCCAAAAATTGTATGTCACGGATCGGGAAGTTCGTTATTGAGTGATTTACCCAGAATGGCTCGAATCATCGAAACGATTAAAAAAACGTCCAACAAATCAACGCTGAGTGTCAAAATCCGTTTGGGCTTTGAATCTAAAAACCACATTGAAATTGCCAAGCTCGTCGAATCGTGCGGAGCTGATTTTCTGGCGGTTCACGGACGCACACGTGCAGGGAAATTTAAAGCTCCGGTCGATTACGATGCGATTGCCGAGATCAAAGCTGCTATCAGTATTCCAGTCATTGCGAACGGTGATATTGACTCTTTCGAGAAAGCGCAATGGGTATTGGAACATACTAAAGCCGACGGTGTAATGATCGGACGCGGAGCCGTAGGTGCACCGTGGATTTTTCATCAGCTTAAAACCGGAAGCGCTTCGGTCGATCCTCTCATCAAACATGCGATCATTATGGAACATTTGGACAGCATGGTAAGCTTTTACGGTCAGCGCGGAGTTGTAACGTTCCGCAAGCATGTCCATACCTACTCCAAAGGCTATGAAGGCGCTTCAGCGCTGCGTGATCTGGTAAACCGCATCGATGACGCGAGCCACTTCCGCGCCGTCGTTGATGAGTTCTTTCTTACCCATCGGCAAATCGGTGAAGGGTTCAAAGCGTCTGACATGAAGTGTGAGTGTTAACAAGAATATATGCATCGTAAAATCAAAGCCAAAGCCCAACTGATAGCCAAAAATCCCGCAACCAAAAAAGCACTGATGTCGATGAAACCGGCAAAGACGATATGGGGATTTGTCGGAGTAATTGTATTTATTATAGTACCCGAAATTGTTGCTTTTATCTGGGGAAGCGAGATTACACAGTACGCAAAAGAAGGTTTGTTGATTACTTCATCGTTCATGGAACGACAATATTATAATCTACTGGTCATGTTGTTCGAAGACGGCGGAAGCTGGTTCAATCTCATTTTGGGTTTTGCACTGTTGGTTTGGCTTTTTTTCTGATAAGTTCCTGCAGCTTCATTGATAGGATTATCTAAATGTTAGTCTCTTTGGTTACAATCGCACCAAAAAGGGGATAATGTGGAAATTGATTTCTATAATGCCGGTATGAATGCGTATGCAACAAAACGTTTTGAAGAAGCGTATGAGTGGTTTAGTAAAGGGGAAAGTGATTCTCGTTGTATATTTGCATTGGCAACACTTCATTATAACGGTGAAGGGGTAGAACGCAATTTTGCTAAATCAACGGAGCTATATGCAAATGCCGCAGAAGCAGGGATTTTGCCTGCACAAGTCTCTGCCGGCTTCGCGTATGCCAATGCAATGGGTGTCCCTGAAGATTTCGATCGTGCAGCTTATTATCTCAAAATGGCGGTAGCTCAGGGTGAGCCTGCAGCAAAAGTAACGTTAGCGGAAATCTATGCAAAAGGATATGCAGGGGGGAGTCGCAAAGAGGCTGCTGAACTTATCCGAGAGGTTCTCTCTTCAACCGGCGGTGAAGAGGCGTATGATGTGTACAATCGCTATGATTTAGGAAATGTAAAATAACCAGGGGGTTAATAAACCCCTGAAGCCTTTTCTTTATAGGAATCAAATGCTTCATCTTGTGTCGGAGCGAGCTGAAAATAACCGTCAAGTTCACGATGCTTGGACTGTAAAAGTGTTTCAAAATCGTTTTGAGTGACCGGAATGTTGTCTTGGAACTTGTCCAATAAAATCGTATTTGCTCCCAACAAAACCAAATAGCTCATCGTGCCGTAATCCAACATAGCGACAGTGTTGTTGGCATCAAGACTTTTTTGAAATCGAATATGCACTCCTCCTCCGATATCCGTCTGAGCTTTTGTCGGTGCAGCCTGCTGTGTAGGTTTGGGCTCTTTGGCTGTTTTATTAAAGAGCCACGGAGTTTTTGGTTCGGTATTCATCGTTGCGGTACGCTTGGCAATGTTTTGTTTAAGCCAAAACAAGATTGCGATACCGATCAGCATTATTACGATTACGACGTAATAGCTTTGCTCAAACTCACTGTTGCTTTTAGTCGGTAGTCCTGCAAGTGATGTTTCATCAACCGGAGGTGTTTCAGCAGATGCGGCGGCAGTGGAAGGCATAAAACGGAGTCTTAATCCATATGAATCGGATGTTTTAGAGGCTTGCATCGCAACATCTTGAGAGACTTGTGCCACGATCTCAATGTGTTCACCCTGCGGTGCAATAGTCAATTTTTCCAGATACTTCGAATTGACATCTTTAACTTTCGGGGCATCGATAAATGCCTCTTCAAGTTTAATAATAAGTGTATTGCCTTGGCGATTTTGACGAAGTACCCCTTCATAAGGGGTGTCAAAGGTCAACATGACATCAACACGGTCATTGCGGTCATAGACATTGTAGCTTAGGATTTTGGCTCCCCAAAGAAATGCGGGGAGGAGTAATAAAAGGATCAGATATCTCATAGTCTCTCTTTTGAAAGGTAATAAAGGACGGCGCTCGAATCGAGAACTTCGTTAATACGGATAGCCAAGTTTTTTTCATAAACCATTACTTCGCCTTTTCCGATAATACGGCGGTTGACGTAGGATTCAACACTCTCCCCTGCAGGTTTCCCCAAATCAATAACAGAACCTTTTTCGAGTTTGAGAATATCTCCAAGAGAAAGGGTCGTTTGTCCCAGATCAGCGACAAATTCGACTTCCATATCAAGCAGCCCCTCATAGTCCATCCATGAAAGCTCTTTTTCGGCGTCAAAAGGGTGATCTTTACCAACACTAGGTTCGGGTCTTGTTACTGGTTCATTCATAGTTTAGAGCCTTTTTAGTGCAATCGTCATTTCGCCGGCTTCAACTTCTAAGAGTTGTATCTCTTCCGAATCACTTTCTCTCATTCCGTCCGATACGAAAAAAGGGGTCATAATGCTCATGGATGTTTCATACGTCTCTTCTGCCAAAACTTTTGCACTTCCGACAATCATGTTCGTTGTTTCCAAAAGCATGTCAATAAGAGTTTGTTCATCGCTCTCTTCTTCGCCTAAAAAGGTTTCTGCAATCGTCTGTATCAATGTATCATCGCATCCGATATAAACTCTATGGAGAGTACCGTCATGAGCTTCAATATCGATATAAGCAAGAAGCGTTCTCTTTTTAGAAGGGTTAGTGATACGTTGATATGGGAGTCGCAACTGATGGAGACAAAAGTTTTCAGCCGCATGTACGATGATCGGTAACATCACAGTCCTAATGTTTGGGTTTGTTAAGTATGGGAATTGATTATACCGTAAAATCAATTGATGGAGAAGGGGGTTGGTTGAAGCACGAAATAAGTATAATCGCGCGACACAAAAATTAAAGCAGACAATATGGTGATTGAATTAGCGCTTTTAGGGATAAGTGTTGGAGCCCTCTCCGGGTTTTTCGGAATCGGAGGGGGAACGGTAAGTGTTCCTATATTGCTTTATTTGGGTTTTGGTATCAAAGAAGCGATTGGTATATCGGTGATGCAAATGGTGGCCGGTTCTTTGTTGGCGGCATGGATTCATCATAAAAAACAGACCTATGTCGTGCACGACATCAAATATTTCGGTTATGGCGGCATCGTAGGGGCTATCATCGGAGGATTTTTGGTCAAACTGCTCCAAGCGACGGTATTGGAATGGCTCTTTCTGAGTATTGTTGCGTTTACTTTGGGACGCTTGGCATTGTCATCTCCTGTCCCGAGCCGTGCTGAAGTGGTTAATCGCCCCCTTTATAGTCTAATCGGAGGCTTTATCGGGATATTTTCCGGGATGTTGGGAGTAGGAGGATCGATTTTAATGACTCCTATACTCGTCAGCTTTATGGGCTTTCCTTTGAAAAAAGCATCCGCAGTCGGTCTTTTTTTCGTTATGTTCACTTCTGTTTCTGCTTTTATAACGCTGCTGTGGTTGGGGATGATGAACCTCCAGGCGGGAATGATTATGGCACTTTCATCGCTAATCGGGATAGCACTGGGAATCTGGCTGCTTCATCGGGTTCATGCAACCCATTACAAACAGGTATTGGTGCTTTTTTATATACTTATTTTTGCCATTACGGCATACAAACTGATCGCGGGGTAAAGACTTATGGATAAGATTAAAATTATTGGGGCACGAGAACATAATCTCAAAAATATCTCGTTGGAGATTCCGAAGAATAAGCTTGTTGTTTGTACCGGAATCAGCGGCAGCGGTAAATCGACATTGGCATTTGATACGCTCTATGCCGAAGGGCAGCGCCGATATATCGAATCGCTCTCTTCGTATGCGCGACAATTTTTGGACCGTGTCGGAAAGCCGGATGTAGATAAAATCGAAGGGCTTACCCCCGCAATTGCCATCGATCAAAAAACGACTTCTAAAAACCCCCGTTCTACGGTTGGAACAATCACTGAAATTTATGACTATTTACGTCTTTTATATGCCCGTATCGGGGTTCAGCATTGCCACCTGTGCGGTAAAAAAATCTCCAAAATGTCAGCTCAGGACATCATCGATCAGGTTCTAAAGCTCCCGGATGGAGCAAAAATCGTTATTTTGGCTCCATTGATTCGGGAAAAGAAGGGTTCATTTTCCGATATTCTTGAATCTCTCCGTCACAAAGGATATGTGCGTGCAATGGTCGATGGGGTTATGGTTCGTCTGGATGAAGAGATCGAGCTGTCCAAAACCAAAAAACATACACTCAAAGTGGTCATTGACCGCCTGATTATTAAAGACGACAACCATGACCGCGTGGCACAAAACGTTGAAAAAGCGCTTAAAGAGTCGTACGGTGAGGTTGAGATCGAAATCCAAAATCACGACGAAATAGGGATGGCAGAAAAGCTGATCCACTACAGCGAACACAGTGCC
>NZ_JAQTQR010000038.1 GCF_028712165.1 Sulfuricurvum sp.
GCGGTTCAACTCGATCCTCAGTACACAGAAGCCTATCGAAACTTGGGCATGATGTACAAAGCACTGCATCGATACGAAGAAGCCGAAACAGCCTATAAAGAGGCATTAAAGATAACTCCCGATTGTGTCCGTACCCAAGCCAATTTGGGATATTTACTGCTCGAACTCGGGCGATATCCGGAAGGGTGGCCATTGTATGAAACACGGTATGACCCGCGCATCAATCCGACTTTTCCTGCATACGAATTTTCATTTGCACAATGGCGCGGCGAGCCGTTGAGAGGCAAAACGATTCTGCTCGTATCGGAACAGGGGTATGGAGATGATATCCAGTTTGTCCGCTTTGCGGCACTGTTAAAAGAACGCGGGGCGCGGATTACATTGATGTGCAAACAACCGCTGCAACGGCTTTTTTCAATATTGCCGGAGATAGATCATCTTATAGATATGACAGAAACGCCGCAAAAACATGATTATTGGAATTTTCTTTTAAGCGTACCGTTGTATTTGGGAACGACCATGGAAACGATTCCTGATCGATTACCGTATCTTCAGATTCTGCCTGAATGGAGTAATGAAAAACTGACACTTCCGGTAGGAGGATTTAAAGTCGGATTGGTGTGGAAAGGCTCTGCTGAACACGGCAATGATAGTAATCGCTCATTACCGAGATTAGGTATGTTAGAACCGCTGTGGTCAGTGCCGAACGTGACATTTGTGAGTTTGCAAAAAGAGATGTTAAGTGATAATCAAACGAAACAGCCGATTATCGAGAGAGAGATAGATGATTTCGCCGACACGGCGGTTCTTATTTCGCAGCTGGATTTGGTCATTTGTGTTGATACTTCGATTGCCCACTTGTGCGGTGCGCTTGGCAAAACGTGCTGGGTGCTTCTCCCTTTTATCGGATGCGATTGGAGATGGATGAATGATCGCGATGACTCCCCGTGGTATCCGAAAGTAATGCGTCTTTTTAGACAAACAAATCCAAACAAATGGGATGAAACGATAGCGAAAATAGTTTTGGAACTATCCGATGAGGTAGCAAAACAATTACTTAAACAAAATTGATTTTATCGTCATTCTTTAAATATTAATACTTGTTATCAATACAGAGTGCTATATTTCAATTAGTGCAGGACAAAATGATTTTCTAGTTTGGTCAAAGAAAATATGACCGAGAAGTTTAAAAGAATCTAAGAGAGTGATTTCCACCCGTTTTAGATTTTTAAATACGGAAAGGATTTACAATGAATACTCGAGGTACTTCAATGCGACAAGTCGCATTAATGAATTTTGGACCCGATGAAGTGGATGTAATGGGAAGTTTGAATACCCTTTGGGTGCAAACAATGGATCTAAGACACGACAATGTTTTACTCTACCCGCTTGATATTATGGTTGAGGACATCGGAGAACTTTATCCGATGAAATACATAGACAAAGACAATTTTATAAGCTATGAAGCCGAAAACGGTTCTCCATGGCTTATTTCCAGATCGCTTCATATTGATGATATTGACGCATTTTTTCAAGTTTATCTGCATCTTGATGAAGAAGAAATAGCGGCCTGAGGATTCAGATCGATAACTGGGATATCTTAGTTATCGATCCGGTCTGATTTCTATAAAACTTCCTCTTATTCTTTCGAATATTTCTCATCTTTTGTACTTTTTTGAGTCAACTTTTACTTCTTGAAGAACGGATGCGGCGATAGAGACGTATTATCAACCGTTTTAGACGGCTTGAACGGTTGGAGAATCGGTTACGCAGACGGATGAGTGCGGAGTGCACCTGCTGATATAGTAAGCTGCTGTGCAGCTTGTCTAACTGAATCATTACCCAGCCGTAGCACAGAGCAAACCATCGGTAGGAGAGAAGTTTCTCTTTGCCGTGTTGCAATATCCCGAGCGCGACGACGATGAGCGGAATTTTCATCGTATAAAGGAGCCCGGCACTTAAAAGATGTAACTGCGCAGCAAGAATCGCAGATAAGGTACCGATCACTTCACCTAAAGCAAACGGAACCATAAATAAGATCAAAACACTCAGCGGTCTGGCTCGGAACTGAATGTAGTCCAAAAAATGCCGATAGAGGTGAAATGCATTAATGAATCGTATGATCGGCGCTACAGCACTTTTCCAGATGAGTTCCTCGAAAATCATATAGAGAAAAATGAGAAGAATAAAAAAGCCGTTTCGAATACGTCGGAGTAAAGGGTTCATAAGAAGAACATTATACTTTAGAAAGATTACAAATTCCGTTTGGATTTATGGGATGGAGGATGTTATCACTCAATCTAAAAAAGGAAATTCAGTATTTTTTATTGAAGAGTAGATGAATGGGAAGTCTCTATTTACTGGTGGACCCTAGCGGGATCGAACCGCTGACCTCGTCGCTGCCAGCGACGCGCTCTCCCAGCTGAGCTAAGGGCCCAAAGAAGTTTGGAGGGGAATTATACGATTGATGCTCTTAAATGTCAATGAGTAGAGAAAATGGCTGTTTACAGTAAAGTTTTTTATGGATCGTGTCGATATAGAGAACATGAAAAAGATAACCCTGATTTTACTATGCGGTGTCGCAAGCATGGCGTTGAGCGCGAATGAATATACGATTCAAACGATTAGTGCTCTCAAAGAGAGTTCGATCACTCCCGCTTTTGAAAAAAAAGTACAAAAAACTGCCCTCCATTCAGCACAAACAAAAGAGGGGCAGTGCAACATCGTGACGGTAGGTGAATATTCTTCTGTGAAAAAAGCACATAAAGATCTCTCGAAAGCCAAAAAAGTAGCAAAAGATGCTTTTATCCGTACGGTAAACCGAGATACCCCAAAGGTTTGTGAAGGCAAAGAGGGCGATCATAAAGTGGCTATGGTTGAGGACAACGTTTCAGTAGTGAGTCCTAAATCAGAGCTCTCTAAAAAAGAAGAGGTCGTTTCAAAAAAAGACGAAACTGTTGCTGTAAAAAATGAAGAAATATCTGCCCATCCGAGTGTTACTCAGACCATGAGCAAAGAAACAACATCTCCATCACCGAGTGTTGCAATAGCTGAAATCGCCGCAGCTGAAAAAAGTGATACCAAGGCAGAGCCGTGTAACGCTCAGCCGTGCAAAAATATCTCTTCTACGGTGTATATATACGATCGGAATATCGGGCGTAAAAGCGATATATCTGAAGCGATTGAGTTTTATAAAAACTCACCGTACTACTCTTTCCGTCCTATAGGCCTACAGCACTAAAATTATGCTTTAGGGCTCTCGGTTGGTTGCACTGTAGAGACAATCTAAATCAATTTTGTGTATTTTCTTCGCTTCGACATGAAGCGATTCCAGCAATTCTGCCGAATTCTCACCGTTTGAGGGATAACAGACTGCCGCTGAGGGGATAGGCGTGGCAAACAACTCTTCGATCATCCGCTTTACAATCCCGCATCCGTATCTATCGGTATAGGGCATCACAAAAAAGTAATAGTATTCCCAATGTACGATTGAATCGGATGTACGAAGCAGGCTCGGAAGATTGGCATCAATCAATACTTGCGAAATTTTTGAGAAATCACAAAACAAAATAGTGAAACTCTCAGAACGGTTTTCATCCAGACGATCGGATATTCCAATATTGAGATCAATTAACGACGCAAAGTTATAAAATGAAAACATCACTCCTGCCATTTCCACTCCTTAAAATAGTTTAGCTGTAGTATAACGTAAAGTTTTAACTTAAGATCAAATCGGCAGGTCGAAGAAGTAGGCGAGCCCGTAATAAACACTGTAAAGACCGTAGATCAAAATAGCCAATGCGGCAATACGGTTCATGGTTTGACGAAACGCGATCTCTTTAAAAATTGAGACCGACTGTCCCAGTGCGAGCAGTGTCGGAACGGTTGCGAGACCGAACACCGCCATGATTAGGCCACCTTTGATGATAGAAGCCGAAGCTGCCGCTTTGGCCGCAAAAAAGAAAACAAATCCGCATGGGAAGAATCCGTTCATCACTCCCAGCGCGAAAAAACTCCCGATACTTTTGCTTTTGATAAGACGGGAAAAAAGGGTTTTAAAAAGAGGATTGCTGGAAAATCCCCGCTCCAGTACATGAATCAGCTTGGAAAGACCGAACATTCCTAACGCCGTAATAATCATGATGATTCCGGCAAAGATAAACAAAACCCCGTGCATCTCCATGCTCAAAGCAAAGAGCGCTCCGATCGCACCGAAGATCATCCCTAAAACGGCATAAGAACTGACCCGCCCGAGGTTATAGGCTCCGTGGCGGATAAATTGTTCTCCTCGGCTCATCGAAGCGTCTATTTTGGTGGAGCTGTAAGCAACGATAAAGCCGCCGCACATCCCTATACAGTGACCGAAACTTCCTGCAAATGCTATGGAAACAATCAACCACCATTCAATACCGTGCATAATGTAACCTTTTGGTAAATATTAATAGTATAAATATTTTTTGTTACAAGAGTGTTAAGGTTTAACACAAATTTAACAGTTCTATGAAACAATAGCATGAAATTATTTAAAGGATTCGTGAATGAAAAAAGTTCTCCTCTCTTTATGCGCATTGGTAGCCGTTTCAAGTGCAGATCAGTTGGTTAAATTAAATATCGATGGGATGATGTGTCCGGCGTGTGTCAAAAATGTTAAAGGCTCTTTGAACGAAGTTAACGGTGTAAAAGAAGCAAGTGTCTATCTCAAAGAGGGGCGTGCGGAAGTAAAAGCGGCTGACGGCACAAAACCTGAGGCAATGTGTGATGCAGTGAAAAAAGCGGGATATGGCTGCAAAGTTGCTAAATAGTTAGATTTTATGATATATTGCCTCTGAAAATTATTTATCGGGGGTAGTTTGTGACATTTCAAGAGTCTGTTTCTACATGTTTAACAAAATATGCAGAGTTCACGGGGCGGGCACCACGTTCGGAATATTGGTGGTTTGTTGTAGGGCAATTCCTTATTGGATTTGTTGTCGGATTTGTTGCAGGATTGCTTGGTCATATCTTGGGTATGGGTGGAACACTTGCGAATATCGCAAATATAGTAGTAACCTTAGGTCTTATTATTCCTGGTATAGCTGTGGCTATACGACGCTTACATGATACCGGAAGAAGTGGTTGGTGGTATCTTCTGGTTTTCATCCCTATTATTGGATGGCTTGCTCTGCTGTTTTGGTTTGTCCAACCTTCCGATGAAGGTTCAAATGAATACGGAGAAGCTCCCGTGCATTAATATCTCGTTATTTTCAATTTGATTGGGAATGACAAAACTAGATAAAATATTTCTGTGAATCGTGGCGGCTCATGTCGCTAACGGTTGTTATTGCTTCCTCTCCAAACATCAAAGTCTGTTCTCCTTCAAAACCCGGTTTGCAATACGCTAACATCAGTTTCGCCGCTAACATTTTGTCGTTATCACTCGCGTCGTGTGAGATCAGTGAGTGGGGTCCGAAGAGTTCCGTATCAATGTGAATATATTTAGGGTTCTCGATCGCTTCCAATATCGCGTTATCTTCGGCATTGCGCCCGATTATAAACTTTGCCCCCTCAGGAAGACGGAGTTGACGGCCGTATTTTAGTGTCGGGATATCCTCAATCGTCAATGTATCATGGGCGATAAAATCACGAATTTTGTTTGAGAATTTCTCATCGGTGAGAAGACATCCCCCTCCCGGTGCTTCGTAATCTTTCAGACCGAATGACTCGGCCAGTTCCATCTGACGGTCGCGATTACGTCCGACAATATGTTCGAGTTTGTCGCGGTCTACCCACCCCTCCAGTTCGGGGATCGTCGGTTCGAGGGCTTGGGCACTCAACGGACGCAAAAGAAGCCCTTCGCAGTTGCTGAGATTGAGAACTTTTTGGAGGGACTCGCTATTTTGGCTCATCGGGCGCTGTCCTAGTACTTCGCCGCTGATGAGAAAACTCGCTCCCCACTCTTGCATTTTTCGTTTTGCGACTTCAAACATTTTTCCGTGACAGTCGATACAGGGGTTGAAGTTTTTTCCGTAGCCGTATTTAGGGGTAAAGAGAACTTCACGAATGTATTCATCTCGGATATCGACGCTTCGGAACTCGACACCCACTTGTTCACACATGTTTTTCATATGTGTCAGTCGGTCTTTGGTCGATCCGAAACCTGTGTTGATATTGCAGGCTATAACTTCGATTCCCTGATCGATGATGAGTTTCATGGCGAGAGTTGAATCAAGTCCGCCGCTAAAGAGGGCTATGGCTTTCATGGATTTCCTTGTTTATGTGAGCGGAACTAATTCGCCTTTTTTAAGACGTTCGATTTTGTCCCGAAATTGACGTATTAAGTACGATTTTTGATCGAATGATACCGTATTTTGCGTTGTCACTTTCTTGAGTTCACGGTTATAATGGGCAGTTAAAAAGGTAATAAGTTCCTGCTTTAATCCCTCGTCTCCCTCAAAAGTGCGAATCCGATCATCCATCATCAGCGCACTTAATCGCGGATCTTTTAGATCTCCCCGAAGTGCGGCTTCGAACTCGCTTCCATGATATTGCAAGAGAGACCCGTCAATAAAATCGAGCAGAGAGTCGGTAATGCTTGGACGCTCTAAAAGGGTTTTGATAAAACTGAGTTCCCAAATATCGTGATGGGAAAAATTGATCGGTTGAGCGGCAGTGTTTTTGACGCGTCCTACTTGGATAAGCGACGGTGAGATTCCCAGTTTTGAGGCGATAAAAGGGCGATACTCTTCCTGAAGCAGAGGAGAGAGGGTTTTTAGAAAAGCGATATTCTCGTGCAATGCCGTTTCTTTGGCTTTAGGGTCTTGCAAATCATAGGCTGAAATAGATTCTGTAATAACAAACTCGATAAAAGGGATAGGACGGTGCAAAAGAGCATTGAGCGCTTCAATCTGGCCGTTTTTGATCATGTCCGCCGGATCGAGCCCCCCTTCAAAAAGGATAACTCCTCCGTCAAATCCGGACATGCTGAGGAGTTTTGATGCTTTAAATGCCGCGGCACGTCCCGCTTTGTCTCCGTCATACGCCAGAAATATTTTCGGTTCACCCTTACGCAACAATGGTAAGTGCTCTGCAGTAAGAGCGGTTCCAAGAGTCGCGACGGCATGGGTGAATCCTGCCTGATGGAGCATAACGACATCGAGATATCCCTCGGTAACGATGATCTCGCGTCGGCGGTAGATCGCCTCGCGTGCGAGATGATAGGCATACAGCAGACGTGATTTGTTAAAAATAGCACTTTGAGACGAATTGACATACTTCGCCTGATGCCCTGTGATCGTTCGTCCGCCGAATCCGACTATGGCTCCGCTGGTGGAGTGGATAGGAAACGTGATCCGCTCGATAAAGCGGGCAAACAGCCGTCCCTCTTCTCCTCGTCCAATAGCACCTTGTTCAATCGCTTCGGCAGTAGGGAGTTTACGCTGCTCTAAAAAGCGGAGTGTTTCAGGTGATGTCGGAGCATATCCGATGCCGAAACGCTCGATACTTGAGGCAAAAATCCCGCGCTCATGCAAATAGGCCATCGCATCGCGTTTTTCTTCGAGGAGTTTTTGGTACCAGTCATTAAGTGTTTCGAGGAGATTGGAGCGTTTTTTTTGCTGGGCATTATCGGTGTAATGGAGGGTAAAATTTGCCGATGCCGCGAGTTTTTCGATCGCTTCGGGGTAGCTGAGTTTTTCGTACTCCATGACGAAGTTAATCGAATCTCCTCCTGCACCGCATCCGAAACAGTGATATTTCTGGCGGCTTGGATTGACGGTGAAGCTGGGAGATTTCTCATCGTGAAACGGGCAGGGCGCTTTGAAGCTGCTTCCTGCGCGTTTTAGCTCGATATAAGAGCCTACGACGTCGACAATGTCAAGTCGGGCTTTGAGAGCCTCGATGGAGTCTTGGGTTATCATAAAGATATTTTAGCGAAACGGGGCTGATTTTAACGTGTTGTGAATTGCCCCAGTTGAGCATTGAGTGCATCTGCGGAAGCCGCAATGGTTTGCACGATACTCGAGAGTTCCTGCATGGATATGTCATTGGCCGATGTGATGGATCCGAGTGTATTAATTTGTGTAAACATATCCTCGATATGGCGGGCAATGGTTTGTGAATTGCTAACACTTTGAGTAGTGAGGGTATTAGTCTGCTCCATCGCTTGAACCGTTTCGTTGATATTCCGGTCAACTCTCTCAGAGATGGTTGAGACATTTTGCAGCGCATCGGTGTTTTGGTGCATCTGATCGGTTGCGTCGGAGATACTTTGGACGATGATATTGATAGTGGCATTGATCTCGATGAGGCTGTGTTGGGTTTTTTCGGCAAGTTTGCGCACTTCATCCGCAACAACGGCAAACCCCCGACCGTGTTCTCCTGCACGAGCCGCTTCGATGGCGGCATTAAGCGCAAGCAGATTGGTTTGGTCAGCGATATCGCCGATAACGGAGAGAATATGTTTGACTTGAGCGGCTTCAGAGTTTAGATTGTTGAGCTTTTCGGCGAGTTCCGCTTCCAGCTGGGTGCTGTGCGAAATCGTTTCGAGAAGAGTGGATAATTCCTGACGTCCGTTGTGCAGCTGTGACAAAGCGCCGCTCATGGTATTGAGGGTAGTGGATAAGCTTTCTACCCCTTCATTGGCGATAATCTCAATAGATCGGGCTTGTTCGGATGTCTTGTTCGTAATTGTATTGCTTTGATGTGCGCGATCTTTGACCTCTTTACTGATCGAATCAAGGGTATGTGCGGCGGAGAGGTTGGAGGTTGCAATCGTTTTAGATTGGGAAATTGCCTGTTCCATTTCGATGACGAAACGGTTTAATGTACTCATCATTACCCCTGTTTCATCACGCGTAAAACCTCGAAATGATTTTGTCAAATCAAACAGATTCGTTTTGAGATTATCTGTAAGTGTTTTTACCGGACGGGTTACTTGGGCTACAAGAAGAGTCATATTTAGTGCCGAGATAGCTATACCGATGAGGGCGATCGTGATGTTTTTCGTCACAAGAGTAGATAAATCAAGATGTGGAACCGAATAAAGCAAAATGGTGTTAAGCAAAACAAGCAATACGATGTTTCCGAGGATGGTTGTAAAGATAGAAAGAACCATTTTTTTCCCGAACGAGATAAAAGGGTAGCGTTCACTCAAGGGAACAACCGTTACCCACTCTTCGAGACGAATAACAAATAAGATAAAAATAGGGATAATAAAGAGCAAAAGGAGTGGAAGAACCGCAAATTGGGCAAGACCGAAGCGTTCAATCGTAATAAAAGATTTTCCTACCAGTACGGCGGTAGGTCCTAAAAGGGTGTAGAGCATCTCCCCAATCAAAAACCAATAGGGCAGCCGTGAGATGATTGCAGCAGCTTCTTCATGTTGGTTTGATCTACTCATGAGCGATTCGAGTTTGGTAAGGGTACGGCTAAATCCTATAAGCATGACTGAAGTAGCAACAAGCATGTATATACCCATGGGGATCGAAACAAGTATCGAGAACAGTTCATCAAAAGTGAAAAGATGTGAAAAGAAAACGAGGAATACCCACGCAACGGGGGGGATCATCATTCCGGCAAAGACCAGCCACATCAATTTTTTGCGTGGATTCATTTAAAACTCCGCGTAAGCAATATATAAATGATAACCTAGATTTGGCTAAAAGATTCCTTTTTCGACGAAATTCAGGTACAATTCGATTTCAAAAATTTTAAATAGAAAGTAGGTGATGTGAATGCCTGGTATCGTTCTTAGACAAGATGATAACTTTGATGCTGCTTACCGCCGTTTCAAGAAACAAACAGATCGTAATCTGATTGTTACTGAAGCTCGTGCTCGTCGTAACCATGTTACAGAGACTGAAAAACGTAAACAGTTCAAAATCAGCGCTCGCAAAAAGATGTTAAAACGTTTGTATATGATGCGACGTTACGAATCTCGCCTGTAATTCCTAGCGCTTCGGCGCTTGGGTTACACCCTCTCAATTCCTCCAACTTTTTCCTCTGTAACAAAACCTTTACGAACCCTGTGATAAACTTAGTGTAAACATTTCTGCACAAGGCTACACCCATGCTCTTTAGCGCACCTCTTAAAAATAATTCTAAAAAAATCATGTTGTTAGGCTCCGGCGAACTCGGTAAAGAAGTAGCGATTGAAGCACAGCGTCTCGGGATTGAAGTGATCGCGGTAGACCGTTATCCTCACGCCCCTGCGCACCTCGTTGCTAACCGCTCCCACGTAGTGAACATGCAAGACAAAGAGGCGGTACTGAAAATAATCCGTAAAGAGAAACCCGATTACATACTTCCGGAAATCGAAGCGATCAGTATCGATGCACTGTTCGCGGCAGAAGCCGAAGGGTTCTGCGTTATCCCCAATGCCGAAGCGGTCAACAAAACCATGAACCGCAAAAACATCCGCCGTTTTGCTGCGGAGGAATTGGGTCTTAAAACAAGCCGTTATCATTTTGTGAGTACGTACGAAGACATGTGCACTGCGGCAGAAGATGTCGGATTTCCGTGTGTTATCAAACCGGTTATGAGTTCTTCCGGACATGGACAGAGTATTGCACGAAGCCCTTTTGATCTTGAACAATCGTGGGAAATCGCCAAAGAGGCACGCGGGGATGCCAGCGAGCTGATCGTCGAGGAGTTTATCCGTTTTGATTACGAGATTACGTTGCTAACGGCACGCAACGGAGTGGAAACAGTATTTTGTGAACCGATCGGGCATATCCAAAAAGACGGTGACTATATTTACAGCTGGCAGCCGATGGAGATGTCCAAAAAAGCCCTCAAACGCTCTCAAAAAATAGCAAAAACCATTACCGACGGGTTAGGCGGTAAAGGGCTGTTCGGCGTTGAGTTGTTTGTTGCAGGCGATGAGGTCTATTTCAGTGAAGTAAGCCCTCGTCCGCACGATACGGGAATGGTAACGCTGATTACCCAAAGCCAAAGCGAGTTTGCCCTTCATGTACGGGCGGTACTCGGTCTTCCTCTCGGATTCACCTTCTACGGCGACGGTGCAAGTGCAGCGTTTAAATCAACTGTTGAATCGCATGAACCGGTGATTGAGGTAGCAGATGAGCTTTTTGATGATAACAGTTTCGTTCGTGTGTTCGGAAAACCGGAAGCCCATGTGGGTCGACGCATGGCGGTTGTCCTCGTGTTTGATAAAGTGAACAAAGCCCTCAAAAAAGCGAAAAAATTGATCAAAGGGATCAAAGACGCATGAATATTGTCTTACTTGATACGCTAACCTACGGCGATACATCGTTAGAAGGGTTTGATACATTAGGCACTGTTTGTGCATACTCCACCACAACTGCCGAAGAGACAGCGGAACGTGTTCGAGATACGGAAGTGATCGTTACTAACAAAGTGGTGATTAATGATGCCGTGATGGAAGCCGCACCCTCTCTCAAACTAATCTGTGTTGCGGCGACAGGGATGAATAACATCGACCATGAAGCCGCCGCACGTCGCGGGATTACTGTTAAAAACGTCGCGGGTTATTCGACCGACGCTGTTGTGCAACATACGTTCAGTATGCTTTTTTATTTGATGGGACATTCGCGCTATTATGATGAGTACGTCAAAAGCGGTGAATGGCAGCGTGAGGCGGTATTTGCTCATATCGGACCGTCATTCAGTGAATTGCGCGGCAAAACGTGGGGAATTATCGGACTCGGTGAGATCGGGCGAGGTGTTGCAAAAATTGCGCAAACATTCGGCGCAAACGTCTGTTATTACTCGACATCGGGAAAAAATGAGAACGCAGAATATGAGAAAACGACACTCAGCCGTTTGATTGAAAACAGCGACATTATTTCAATCCATGCTCCCCTCAATGCCTCGACGGAGAATCTGATTTCACACTCCGAACTGTTGCAGATGAAAGACGGCGCGGTATTGCTCAATCTCGGTCGCGGAGGAATCGTCGATGAAGATGCCTTGTCGGTTATTATTGATGTCAAACCGATCTTTGTCGGTTTGGATGTGTTAGCACGTGAGCCGATGAAAACACCGCATCCTCTGTTAGCGGCTCAACATCCCGAACGTCTCTACATTACTCCTCATATCGCTTGGACATCCCGCGAAGCGCGTGAACGTCTGATCGCTGCGACAATCGAAAATGTTAAAACATTTGTAGTAGCGTAGGCAAAACGAAAGCGATCCCCAAAAATACGACGGAAGTTGTAAACACCTCGACTGTAACGGTGCGGGGGGCGCAGTGATAAAGCGACGCGAGATTCACGTTGGCAATCGCCAGCGGAACGATCAGTTCCAAAAACAAAATCCCTTTCACAATCGGATTCATATCGACAGTGTGCAAGACTGTAAACGCAATCAAAGGGATCAGGAGAAATTTTGTACCATTGACCCATGCCGTGAGTCGTAAATTGATTTCTCCCAACTTTATACCGTAGAGATAAATCCCGAATAACACGAGCTGCATTGTCATCGAGGCATACGCCCCCATCATGAGGGTTTTATCGACTGCTGGGCTGGGAACATATCCGATGAGATTCAGTGCAATCGCGACCATCGCTGCCCAAAGAACGGGAAGTTTGAGAATGTTTATAAGTGAATCGCGTACACTGAATTCGCCGCGTGAATAGTAAAAAACTCCGATGGTATAGACAACGAAAACATTGACGAGATTGATAAGGGTGAGATAGGGGACACTCATCTCGCCAAACAGGGCAATCCCTAATGGAATACCAAGATTTCCGGTATTACCGATCAGCGCGGCGACGGTAGCGATAGAACGCTCTTTGGGATTGTGAAAAAGGATTTTAGCCAGAGGGATCATTAACAGCAGAGCTAAAAGAGAGATCCCCAAATAAAGAGCCGGAGCAAACAAAAGTTCGGTATCGATAGGACGTTTGAGCAGTCCCCAAAAAGTGAGAAATATCTGCAAAAAATAGACGCTGAGCAAGGTAATGGTACGGTCGTCGATTTTTTCTTTGAATGCGTATTTGGCACCGAATCCGACAGCGATAAAGAGGTAAATACCCAGAATGGAGAATAAAGTTTGCATAGTCTTTTTTTGATGTGTATTGTAGCGAAAAAATTAGTATGGTTTTTTGAGTCACCGCTAACACCCCGTGGGGTACAATCGCAATAATTAAGGAGTCTTTACATGTCAAAAGTATTGATAATCGGCAGCGGCGGTGCGGGATTGGTGAGTGCACTCTCAGCTTTTGAAGCGGGTGCAGAGGTGATTGTCGCTTCGAAAACATTGCCAACACGATCTCAAACCTCGATGGCTCAAGGGGGAATGAACGCAGTTTTAAGCTCTGACGACACGATTGAAGATCATATTGCAGATACCCTTCGTTCATCCGCAGGACTGGGAGATGAAAAACAGATCGCATTTATGTGTGAGAAAGCGCCGGAAGCGATAACGTGGTGTAATCGTATCGGCTTGCCGTTCAGCCGTGACGAAGAAGGACAAATTGCCCGTCGGCGTTTGGGCGGAGCGAGTGCGCCTCGCGCGTGTTATGCTCAGGATTACACGGGATTAAAGCTTTTGCATACCCTCTATGATCAATGCCTAAAAGCCGGTATCGTATTTAAAAATGAGCGGTTTTTGCTTAATCTGATCGTTGATGAAGAGACTAACCGTGTGTTAGGGGCTACATTCTTGCACATCGAAACGGGCGATGTTGAAGAGATCCGTGCCGATGCGGTGATTATGGCGAGCGGCGGATACGGGGCACTTTATGGCAAACACTCTACGAACTCCATCCAAGCTACGGGTGACGGATTGGCAGCGGCGGTACGCGCCGGTGCAAAACTTGCCGATATGGAGTTTATCCAGTTCCATCCTACGGCACTGAAAGGCTCCTCAATTTTGATTTCTGAGAGTGCGAGGGGAGCCGGAGGATATTTAGTGGATGCTGAGGGGGATCGCTTTACCGATGAGCTGGCAGCGCGTGATGTCGTCGCGCGGGCAATCCATGACGAGATGAACAAAAGCGGAGCAGTCTATCTCGATATTCGCCATTTAGGGGAAGAGTTTATCAATCACGAACTTCCGCAAGAGCGTAAATTGGCACAAATATATGAAGGGATCGATCCGGTTCATGATCTTATCCCGATCAAGCCTGCCGCCCATTACAGCATGGGGGGAATCGAAGTCAATGAAACGTGCATGAGCAGTGTTTCCGGACTCTTTGCCGTCGGTGAGTGCGCTAACCACAAAACACACGGAGCAAACCGCTTAGGGGGAAATTCTCTTCTCGAACTCGTTGTATACGGGCGTCATTGCGGAGAAGAAGCGCTCGAGTATGCGTTAAAACGTCCTGTTCCTGACACACCAAACTTGCAGTTAGCGAAAGACACCAATTTTATACGCGGGGTGATGTATTTTACCAATCAAATCGACTTTTATCAAAAACAGGAGATGCTTGCCAATATCTTCTATAACAACGTCGGTTTGGTACGGGATGATATGGGACTCAAAGCAGTGTTAGGGGCGATTCGTCAAATGCAGAAAGAGTTGCCGTTTATGGGACCGCGTGATAAATCGAAAATCTGCAATACCAATCTGGTCGAATTTATCGAGTTCGGGAATAAGATCGAGTTGGCGGAAATGATCGTCGTCAGTGCGATCAGCCGTGTAGAGAGTCGGGGTGCCCATTATCGTATTGATGCCCCTGCGCGAAATGACCGTATGTTCGGAGCCCACACAATCACATGGAAAGAGGATGGAGTGCTATGCGCGGATTTTATACAATAGAGATGTTGGGTGATGATAAATCGTGGGACGATGAACACGATACGGATCAGGAAGGGTGCTGCGAAGATCCTTACGATGACGAAGAAGATGAAGAGCGGGAGTGGTGTGACTGATGGAAATTAAAATTGTACGCAGTTTGGGCGATGAAGTTCAAACATATAACGTCGAATTAGAAAATGTTACGCTTTTAAGTATTCTCAATCATATCAAAACCAAAATCGATCCGACTCTTACGTATTCACATGGATGCCGCAGCGGCGTGTGCGGAAGCTGTGCGGTGCGGGTCAACGGTGTAGAGCAGTTGATGTGTGAATACAAGCCAAGCGAAGGGGATGTGGTTGAACCGATCCGTAATGCCCGTGTGATCCGGGACTTGGTTGTTGATTCCGGAGCAGTCGAACATTTTAATCGCGTTGCAAATGCATGGAGTGAGGGCTCGCATGAGGGAAGCGTGAGCGAAGAAGATGCAAGCCGTATCGAGACGCAAAGCGATTGTATCTTGTGTACATCGTGTTACAGTGCCTGTCCGGTATATGCGGTAAACCCTGATTTTATCGGCCCGTTTGCCCTTACCCGAGTATGGCGTTATGTCAATGATGCCCGCGAGGAGAGCAGTGATGCGAAGATCGCGGCTGTCCAAACCAACGGAATCTGGGATTGTACCCTTTGCGGCGAATGTGTCCCTGTTTGCCCGCAAAACATCGCTCCCAAACAAGACATCACAATGCTGCGGATGAAAAGTGCAATGTTAGGCTACCAAGACCCAAACGCGGCCGCAGCATTCGGCGGTGGATTGGATTTTGGCTCACCGATGTTTTAAAAGCTTAAAAAGATTTTTTTAATCGAAGTAATATATAATTGTGATTATTTATTATGAGCATTGAAAGGTCTTTATGAACATGTGGGACGGTGTAAAAAGACAGTTACGTTCTGTCATTGAATGGAATAATCCAACAGCAAACGAACTGTTTTACCGCTGGAGCGAAAACGGCAATGAGATCAAAAATGCTTCTACCTTGATCGTTGGACCAGGGCAAGGCTGCATATTTGTCTACGAGGGGAAAGTTCAGGCAGTTATTCAAGAAGAGGGTTTGGTGACGTTAAGTACGGCTAACATCCCGTTTTGGACTACAATCACTAAATTTATGCAAGGCTTTGATAGTGAGCATAAAGTAGGGATCTATTTTTTCAAAAAAACCTATATTTTGGATCAAAAATGGGGGACGCTATCGCCCATCAAATACGATGATCCCAAATACAAGTTTCCTGTATCGCTTATGGCGTACGGGAATTATAGTTTTCAAATCAGCGATCCAAAATCTTTTTTTGTTACTATCGTAGGCGGACAAGAACATTACCTTGTCGATGATTTTCGGCAAATGATGAATGCACGCCTCAATGAGTCTATTGCCCACTATCTTGCCAATGCACAGCTCTCCTATGCTCAGATCGATAGCAAACGTCAACAAATATCGGAAGATTTAGAAGAGAGCCTTTCGAAAGAGTTTCAAACACTGGGATTTTCGTTAATCGATTTTCGAATCGAAGGGAATGAATTTGATCTAGACACGCAAGAGCGTATCGGGAAAATAGCAGATGTTTCAGCAGGAGTTCAAGGTGCCAATATAGCAGGTGTTAGCTATGCTGAGTTGCAACGTCTAGAAGCAATGAAGGATGCGGCGAATAACCAAGCAGGGGCAGCCGGAATGATGATGGGAATGGGCGTAGGCGGTGCACTCACTCCAAATATCATCCAAGATACGATGCCCACTGCTAAAAGTCCAAAAGAACGATTACTTCACCTCAAAGAACTTTTTGAGGAGGAGTTAATTACTCAGGATGAGTATAACTCTAAAAAAAGTGCTATTTTAGAGATGTTGTAATGGCTAAATGCAACCATTGTTCGGCACCATTACCTACGAATAGCATCATTTGTGAATATTGCGGTGTTCGAAACGATATTGAATTACAACCTAAAATAGCCAATGCCCTTCCAAAAAGTAAACGGACATGTCCGGATTGCATGGTTTACCTCGACAGCATTGATATAGGTGAAAGCAATCGCTTTATCATCGAAAAATGTGAGCGCTGTTATGGTTTATTTTTTGATACGCATGAGCTAGAAACACTGTTAAAACAATCCGTTAGCGCATTTTGGATTAACCCTAAAAAGCTCCATTCTTTGCAGCAGCATCCATTGCACAAAGATACTGTTTTATACCGAAAATGTCCTGATTGCTCTAAAATAATGCAACGTAAAAATTATATGAACCGATCCGGCGTCATTATGGATGTATGTCTTGATCATGGAATCTGGCTGGATGCGGGTGAGCTCAAACAGATTCAAGAGTGGATGGCTTTGGGTGGCAAGCAAATTGCCGAGGAAGTGACAAAAGTTGAAGAGGAAATGAAGGCAAAAAAAGTTGAAAAAGTAGATATTACACACTACAAACACAACAAAAATAATCCAAATACCTATCAAAGTTCGTATAACTCAAGAACAAGAGCTAATGATGATTTATTGGATGATGTGTTCTCAATTTTAGGCGGTTTACTAAGAACATTTAAACCATGAAAGGCAAATTTTTGATATCAAGGTTTTAGTGTGTTATACTAACTGTTATAAAATAGTTAGGACTTTCCATGGCATCAGAACACTCTCTCGATATTTCCGCAAAAATTGATCTCCAGGCGTTTAAAGACGCGATTGCTCAATCTGAAAAAGAGGCGATCGGTCGTTATGATTTTAAAGGTATCACCTACGAAATCAACTATCGCGAAAAAGAGAAACAACTCATTCTTCTCGCTTCCAGTGACAATAAACTCGATGCTCTTAAAGATATTGTCATCGGTAAACTCATTAAGCGTGGGCTCTCTTCCAAAGCACTCGAAGAATTAAAAACCGAAGATGCA
Organism: Sulfuricurvum sp.; assembly: GCF_028712165.1. Taxonomy (GTDB): domain Bacteria; phylum Campylobacterota; class Campylobacteria; order Campylobacterales; family Sulfurimonadaceae; genus Sulfuricurvum. The sequence continues at coordinate 17,636 of NZ_JAQTQR010000038.1, forward strand.
AGCGGGGGAGCGCGAAAAGCGACCTATAAAATCGTAGATAGCATTGAGACAAAAGAGGCCAAAAAGATTATGGCCGAGATTAAAAATCTCAAAACAAAAGCAAGCGCCGCGATTGAGGGTGATTACATCCGCGTTAAATCAAAACAGATTGATGAACTTCAAAAGATTATGGCACATATCAAATCGCTTGAGTGGGATGCCCCTCTCGTATTTGAAAACTTCCGTTAAAGATCTTAAATGAGCAAAAAACGGTATAAAGCGATCGATAAGAGGCTCATAACAGAGGGTTCACAGATTAGCTTTAACCTTTTTTTGACGAATGAAACCAAAAGTGCCATGAGCCTTTTTCTCCAAAGTGATACGGCAGTAGACGGCAATGCCAAGGTCAAGCTTCGCGAGATTGAGACGCTTTATGTGAGTGAAGAAGATGAAGAACGGTATAACGCCTATGTGACACAGCATCTTCAAAGTATTGCAAAAAGCAGGGACATATCGACTGAGCATAAAGCGCGTTTGGTTTATGCAAAAGCAGCTGAAGCCGTTGATGCAATGTTTAAAAATCCAGATGCGCTTGAAAATGTCAAAAATGTGCAGCCAATCGTCAATAATTTTATTGATATTATTTTACATGACAATTGTGCCGTCGAGTCATTAATGAAGATTACGGCACACGACTACTATACTCATACCCACTCCATTAACGTAAGCATTTACACCCTGAGTCTAGGTTCATTTCTAGGAATTGAGGGGAATGATTTGGAAGTGTTAGGGATGGCGGCAATTTTGCATGATTTGGGTAAAAGCAAAATCGATTACGAGATTATCAATAAAAACGGCAAGCTCACTGACGATGAATTTGCACAAATGAAAAAACATCCGGAATTAGGGCATGAGATTGCTTTAAAATTAGGGATCATGGATGAACGAATTTTGAGCGGTATCCGTCATCATCACGAAAAGATCGAAGGAGGCGGATACCCCGATAATCTCAAAGGGGATCAAATCAGCCAGTTCGCCCGCATTATCGGGGCGTGCGACGTTTTTGACGCCCTCTCTACAAAACGCTCCTATAAAGATCCGATGAGCTCTTTTGAATCGCTTCTCTTGATGAAACAGCAGATGAAAGGGCATTTAGACATGGGTATCGTAGATGCGTTTATTAAAATGTTACGAAAACAAGAGCAAGGAATATCATGAAAAAAATGACGATAGCCGATGCGGCGGAGTATTTCAACGTTTCCAAAGAGGCGATTCATAATCGTATACGTCGCGGCAGTCTGGATTGCATTGTTGATAACGGAGTGAAATATGTTGCGGTTGAATCCGCAAAGAGTAACGCTGGGACTAACGTTGTGAGCGATAACCGTTATACGCAATATATCGAACAAGAAAATGTTCGGCTGCGTGAAAAAGTGGACAGTCTTGAAAAAGAGACGAGCCGTTTGCGGGATCAGCGTGAACAGATGTTGATCGATGAACGGGTCAAAGTAGAGCAGATATACAAAGAACGCGATGCGCAGCTGCGCAGTGTTTTGCATGTTGTCGCGACGAAATTCCTTTCGCATGTCAATACGGATACGGTAATGCAGGAGGGGATGACGGTTGATGCGATCAATGCGGACGTTGTCGATTCTGAAGTAGAGGAATGGATTTCTCTTAAATCGTTTTTAAAACTCAAGCGGGTTAAAGATAAAGAGAAAAAACAGATTAAACGGGGATTTGAAACAGCTTTGAAAAACGGTGATGAACGTCTCATTCCACGTGGAGATAAAATCTTTTTAAATCCTTCAAAATTTGATTATTCGGATTTGCTTGAGTGATTGCAGATTTTTATGAAACAGATTCGTATTGACAAACGGATATATACTAAAGAGTCTATTGAGTTTGTACGGATTGAAAAATGGCTATTGGATGTTGGGGATGCGTTGGCCTGCGACATTTACTGTGATATTTACCCCAAAGAGACAAAAAAACTTTTTCTTCCCAAAGAGAATCCGATCGATATGCAGATTAAAATGCGGATCGATGAGACGGAATATCTGTATATACGCAAAGAAGACTTATCGGTCTATTACCATTTTGTAGACACTATTATCCAAGCTGTAGCGCGGGATGAACACATTGCGATAACGAAAAAAGCAGCGGTTATTTATCGACAGGCTTCCGAAATATTGGATGAAATGTTCGAAAATCCTGAAGCTCTTGAAAATGTTCCGAAATCAAAAAAAGTTGTTAATAAGTTTGTCGATACGATTTTTAGCGACTCACATGCTATTGAATCTCTGATCAAAATTACGGCTTACGATTATTACACGCATACCCACTCGATTAATGTTTGTGTGTACGCCCTGAGTCTGGGGACTTATTTAAAATTATCAACAGGTGTACTCGAAGAGTTGGGGATGTCCGCATTACTTCACGATTTGGGCAAAAGCAAAGTGAACAGTGCCATTACAAATAAAAATGGCACTCTAACGCATGAAGAGTTTGCGCAGATGAAGCATCATCCGGTCTATGGATATCAAATAGCCCTTAAAATCGGGATTACCGATACCCGAATCCTAGACGGGATTCGGCATCATCATGAAAAGCTCGATGGCAGCGGTTATCCTGATGCGATCTCAGGAAAAAGAATTACGCTGTTTGCCCGTATTATCGGTGTATGCGATGTTTTTGATGCTCTGTCGACGAAGCGTTCTTATAAGGATCGGTTAAAATCTTATGATTCTCTCAAACTCATGAAAGAGACGATGGCTGAGCACCTCGATATCGCCATCGTGGATGCTTTCATACGAATGCAGCAGCACGATCAGCTTTTATGAAACCCTCGTCTTTTTTCCTCTTTAAAAGAACGTGGAGCCCTGTTGTTGAGACCACTTTTGGCACGGTTGAGATTGTTAAAACAACTCTGACAGATTGCAAACTCACTGTTCGGTGCTAACGGTTTTCTGCAAGTTTTACAACGCGGTACAAAGTGGCTTTGCTGAAGTGAATTTTCGATAAATCGGTTGAGCTCGCCTCGGAAAGTCCGTGCTTTTTCGGCATCCACGAAAAACTCTCCCATCCGATACGACAGCCATAAATACAACGATATCTCTTTGATCCGATCTTCCGCCTCTTGGAGCTCTTCCATGGAAAGGGCGTAATTCCCCAAACGCTGCGGCGGGATAAAGGCGATCGGTTTTTTCTGTTCCAGTGCTCTGACATAACGTTCGAATGACGCCATCACCAGCGGTGATGAGGTCGATAACGGGGCGGTAGCAAGAGTAAATTTGGTTCGCATATCGAGATCATAGTTGTCGATAATGGCGGAAGCCTCCTGCATCGATTCGAGATTTGCAGCACGAAACGGCCCCTCGAACTTCATGTTTTCGACAAAAAAGTTGACGATATTCGAAAGCGATCTCTCTTCCAGAATATTCGAAACCAGCATGATGTGATCGAAATTTGCCATGACGTTAAACGGTAATGTGATCGGTTCAATCGCTTTGGTAAAAAGAGCGGTAACGGTTTTAAGAACATCTGCACTCAGTGCTCCGACGTACCCTTTTTCGCTCAATCCGTAGCGGCCTGCACGCCCTGAGATTTGTCGCACTTCGGTTGCCGTGAGATTACGCTGATTTTGGCCGTCGAATTTGTCCGCTTTGGAAAACAGAAGCGTTTTGATCGGAAGATTCAGCCCCATGCTGATCGCATCGGTAGCGACGAGGATATCGGTCTCTCCTTCACGGAAACGGCGTGCCTCTTCACGGCGTACTTCGGGGCTCAGGTTACCGTAGATAACGCTCGTCCGATAGGTTTTTGAAAGCTGCTGTTTGAGACGCAAAGCATTGGAACGGGTAAACGCGATTACGGCACTCTGAGGCTGTATTGCATCGATCGGGGTAGGCGTTTTGAGGAGTTCGAGAGGATTTTTGCGCTCAAACTCGATAATTTCCAACGGTTCGCCCAAATATTCCGCCAAAGCGATAATCGCATCACGAGCATTGGGCGATCCGGTCATGATAACTGTTTTTGCAGGGGCGCCGATAATCGCATTGGCCCATGCCCAACCACGGTCTCGGTCGTCGATCATCTGTACCTCATCGATGACACAACAATCGACTTCGGTTTCAAAGTTGAGCATTTCGATCGTAGAGCTGATATGGGTAGCGTCTTCATCAAGAAGCTGCTCCTCTCCGGTAATCAAAGATGCACTGACTCCGTCATCACGAAGACTCTCGTATCCTTCCAACGCTAACAAACGCAACGGCGCGAGATAGTATCCCGTCCCCGCCTTTTTGAGCTGTTGAAATGCCGTATAGGTTTTTCCGCTGTTCGTCGGGCCGGTATGGAAAACAAGACGACGGCGGAGTGAACGAGCCAATGGAAAGAGGTTTTTGAAATCGCGAACCGTTCGTGCGAGTAGTGCTTGCCGTTGGCGTTTGAGCAGTTCGTTCGCGATACGTTGATCAAAGGCAAAAAGGACCCGTCTCGATGTTTTAGAGCTAATATGCGGAATGAATGTCAGATACGGCAGAAGCAACTCATATACAACATCATAAAGCACTTCGTCACTCATCTCTAAAAGTTTTGAATGGGTGCGGCATTCAGCTACAAGATGATCCAATTCCCCTAAAAAAGCTCGCTCTTCCTGGCGGCTTTGCCCTTCAACCATAGACGCGATGGTGAGTTCTTCTTCGTTCCAGATTTGACGGCTTAGTTCAGCGGCATCCAGATGAAGAGAGAGGGTATATTCCAACGGCTCATTCCGATGGGGCAGGGTGAGTTGTTTATGTATCTCAACGATCAAATCATCCGTATTGACTGAAGTGAGGGGAGTGTGTAAATAACGGGTCAATACATCCCGTAAAATTTCGACGCTGAGCGTCCCGTAAGTTTGGGTAGAAGGGGGTGCGCTTTTGAGTGTTGAAATGATTTGTTCTTTGGAGAGATAGCGATGTGCATTGAGATTGAGCGAAGATAAAAACAGATCGGTTTGTTCTTGTTTTTGATGTGTTAGTGCCGTTTTAAGTTCGGTTATCTCGGGAACCAATGCTTCTAGTGTCTCTTCATGAAGCCGTTTTTCATTGAGCGGAGGTGTTTTGAGGACATGTATTTTGGTAAAGGTTTCGGTGTCCATTTGATAGGTGATAGGGGCATAATATTCGAGAGTATCATCGAAATTAAACTTTCCTTCCAGTGCTTTTTCGAGAAGTTCCCGTTTTCCGGTATAGCGGATATATTCGAGTTTTGCTGCAATTTTATCCGGTGTGATTTTGCGGGTACGGATGTCGATAAAAGAGGCATGCAGCTTTCGGCGCTCATCTGGAGTGATGTCCAATCCCTCCAACAGTTCATCGATTTTCTCTTCGCGTTCGTGCGGTTTTTCTTTGGGTTTTGGATTGGGGTAGACTTTTCCCTCATTACGGAAAAAATCGACGATTAAAGCACGATTCTCCGTTTCCCCTTCTGACCATAAACGGCGGAAGCTTTTTATCAAAGTTGTTTTATCGGTTGTTCCGTTAAATATTCCCAGTGTATGGGCGAGGGCGATCAGCGATTCGGTCGGAACCCGCTCTATCCCCTCGTCAAATCCCTCGTCACCAAAAAAATGGCGGATGGATTGATTGAGTTTGATCAGTTTTTTCTTTTTCTTTGCCAATGTTATGCCACCCTTGCTTTGACTTGTGCCGAAATTTTATCCCATGCGCTCTCTTTAGTCATTTCCAAATCGTATTTGGATTGCAGATGGAGCCAAAAATCAGGTGTTGTCCCAAAATAGATTGATAGGCGCAGCGCCGTATCCGCAGTAATGGATCGTTTTTTATTGACAATTTCATTGATACGACGCGGTGATACTCCGATAGCATTAGCTAATGCGTTTTGGCTGAGATTATAGGCCTCTAAAAACTCTTCTTGCAATATCTCTCCGGGGTGGATGGGTGCTATTGTAAACATGATGTCCTCTTTAATGGTAGTCGATTATTTCGACATTTTCAGCATTACCGTTATTCCAGTGAAAACAGATACGGTATTGTTGATTGATGCGGATGCTGTAGGAGCCTTCACGATTCCCTGTAAGCTTTTCAAGTCGATTGGCCGGAGGGATTTTTAGATCATCCAGATTTTTTGCCGCATCGAGCATCAATAGTTTTTTATAGGCTCCTCTTTGGATGTCTTGAGGGAGCTTTTTAGAAAAGGTTCTGTTGAAAATCTTTTCAGACTCTTTACATACAAATGTCGTTATCATAAATGTATGATAGTACCTATAACGTTAAATGTAAATAAAATGCTATTTTTACTATTTGACAATAGTTTTGTTGTCTAAATTTTTGACAAAAAAAATCTTGTCATTATTCCTTAGGTTAATGCAACAGCTTTATTGATAAACTTTTGCAAAATAATATATGGGATAAGTTGATGGTCGATCTGAATGTTGATGAATGGACGCAGGAAGAATTTTTACGTAATAAAAAAGAGCTCGAAGCAAACGGGGTCAAAGTTCTTCTAATCGATACAATTTTAAACCCGATCAGCGGGACGGAAACGTTAACGTACAGTCCTCCGCTATTGCGATCTGAACCTTCAGGAAGCGTATTCGTGTTTTACTGCGATACAGGGAAAGCCTCCAAAGAACGTTTAGGAGAGTTTAGAGCCAAGTTTCCGGATCATGTGTGTATCAGTTTGCGTGGAGGACGGGGCTATTGGCGCAAGAACTTACGGGTATAACACAGGCGTGTGAGGCATTTATCTGCTCTATTCAAGAGGGTCGATATTATGATGCGCATGAGGATTTGGAGTATATATGGTACATACGCCGTTTTGAGGACGATGACGAAGTCCGGCTCTGGAAAGGATTTATCAATGCGGCGGTGAGTTTTGAACTCTTTAAGCGTGGAAGACCGAAGCCCTCTGAAACGGCATGGAAGACCTATCTCAAATATAGCCTCTTTTTAGAGACTCTTATTAGCCCCCATAAAGAACACTACGTTAGAATAACACAAATATTAGAACAACAACGAGGTGAATTATGTCCGAGTTTTTAAAAGCTATGGCGTTTCGTCACGCCTGTAAGACATTTGATGGGGGAAAACAGATCCCTTCTGATCAATTTGAATCTATATTGGAAGTTGCCCGCACTTCTCCCTCATCATTTGGAATGGAGCCATGGAGATTGATTGTGGTTCGCAAACCTGATCTGCGTAAAGCGCTTAAAAGTGCATGTTGGAATCAAAGTCAGATCACAGATTGTTCGGAACTGGTGATCCTTACCACCGATAATGACACGGTACGTAGCGGAACGCCCTATGTACGTAAAATGTTTGAGCGTCGGGGACTGAGTGCCGAAGCGGTCGACACCTATATGGGTGTCTATAAAGGTTATTTGGAGCCGATCGAATGCGATGAAGTGCTGCTGGAAAACTGGACGGCGAAACAATGTTATATTGCCTTGGCAAACATGATGACGTATGCCGCGACGTTGGAAATCGACAGCTGTCCGATCGAGGGGTTTGACAAAGAGGAAGTCGAAGCGATTTTGGATCTCGAATACGGTCACAGCGTAGCTGTTATCTGTGCATTCGGATACCGGGTAAATCCGCAGAGTGAGCAAAAAAGGCTCGAACTTAAACAGATCGTTGAGTATCGTTAAAAAGGGGTGTTTATGTTACAAAAAATCGATCACGTTGAAAGCAAAGTGACCTACTATACCGATTTGATAACGAATTATGCTACCGAATACGGGTTAAAAATACTGGGTTCGCTCCTTATTTTCTTTATAGGCAAGTGGATCATCCGTCAACTGGTTACGTTGATGCGCAAAGGGATGGAACGTGCCAAAGTAGATCCGACATTGGTTTCATTTGCAGGCAATGCGATTTATGTCGGTGGAATCATTGTAATCATTATTGCCGCGATCAGCAATCTTGGGGTAGAGACGACTTCGTTTGTTGCGGTATTTGGAGCGGCAGGTTTAGCGATCGGGTTAGCGCTCAAAGATACCCTTTCCAATGTCGGTGCGGCAGTACTGATTATTTTCTTCCGTCCGTTTAAAGTAGGAGATTTTATTGAGGCTTCCGGGGTTATGGGAAATGTCAAATCGATGAATTTGTTTTCTACAACCCTTACGACAGTCGATAACCGCTCCATCATTATCCCCAACGGGACATTAATCGCCGGAAACATTATCAACTATACGGGTAATGCTACGCGGCGTATCGATATGGTTTTCGATATTGATTACAAAGATGATCTCCGCCTGGCAAAAGAGGTCATTATGAAGGTTCTTCTTGCAAATCCGAAAGTGTTAGCCGATCCGGCTCCCGTTGTGGTAGTTGGGGCACTTGCGCAAAATTCGGTACAGATTCTCGCGCGTCCTTGGGTAGCGGTAGGTGATTATTGGGACGGTATGTTTGAGATGACCGAAGCGGTAAAGCTGGAATTTGATAAAAACGGTATTTCGATACCGTTTCCTCAGATGGATCTGCATCTAAGAAAAGATGAAAATATAAAAGTTGATTAGCGATTACTAAATAATCGAAAAGCGATTCCCGCACCTAACGCGGCAACCGCTCCCCCTACAAATAAATATGCCGGTGTGTATTGATAGAGCGCTCCGGCTCCGATCGCACCTATAAATCCTCCAAGTCCGTATGAAATCCCAAAGAAAAACTGCTGGGCAAGTCGGCGTGCTTTGTAGAGGTGAAAAAGGATTGATATGGATGTTGAATGAAAGAGGGCAAAACTAAACGCGTGGAGGCTTTGTGCGGCAAACAACAACATCGTATTGTTGGGGAATGCTGCAATAATGAGCCAACGGAATACGGTTATAAATGCGGTGATCTGCAAAATCTTCGGAAGGTTCCCCCTCAGTAGAGGCCCTTGGAAATAAAACATGATGATTTCTGCGATGACTCCGAAACTCCATAACCATACGGTGGTATCCAGTGAAACCCCATGATCGGTCGCATAAATCGTAAAAAAGTTATAAAACGGACCAAAACTCACCTGCATCAAGAAAAAACCGATCCATAACGGCAGATGGTCGGTTATTGTAAAATGGCATGAATCATCGCCGGAATCGCATTCACTTAGGGGAAGTTTGTTCTGTTTGTTTCCGATCAATGCCCCGAAAATAAGAGTTGTTACTGCCATCGCGATCAAAAACAAGATTCCGCTTTGAGGGGTACTGAGATAATGTACCAAAACAAGAGCGACGGCGATAAAACCCAGAGATCCGAACATCCGAATCCGACCGTAACGTTCTTTTCCGATCTGCTCCAGTGAAATGACCTCGATATAAGGCAGTATCAGCGATATCCCGATTCCAAACAATATATTAACAAGTAGCAATGCCCAAAAGTGCTCTAACGCAGGGTAAAAACCAATAGCTCCGATCCCCATCAGCATCAATGAGAGAAAAAAGACCTGCTGATCCAGTCGGAACCCTTTTAAAAAGAGAAATGGCATGGCAAAACGGACGAGAGGGGCAGAGGCGAATACGATCCCGACATGAAGCGGATCGTATCCTACCATCGTCAAAATTTTAGGAACAAAAATAATATGAACGCCAATCAAGGCAAAATAGAAAAAATAGAAGGCGGCGATTAAAACGGTCACGTTAGGAGACGCGAATAACGGCTGTGCCGCTGATGAGATCGTGGAGCGCGCGTTTGTCTTTGCGCATTAGTCCGATAAAAAAACCGACAAGGGTAATGAGGGAAATAAAATAACCGATAAAACGCAATATTAGTTTCCAGTAGGGAGCATTTTCAAATGTTTTGGCATCGACGACGCGGATGTATGCCAGTTTTTTCCCCGGTGTTTGACCGCTCTTATGCCATAGCCAAACGTACGTGATGAGAAACAAAGAGATCTGCATAATCGATGCAACAGGATTTGGGGGATTGGTATGCGCTTTCGGATCATTGACAATAACATCCAAACCGCTGGCAGTATGCATTTGATCGTATCCGAAGATCAGCATCGCCAGCAATGTTATCGGAAGACCGATCATGAAAATATCCGTTACAAAGCCAAGAGCACGGGGCCAAAAAGGTGCATAGACTATTTTTGCGGATTTAGGAGTTAATGGTTTGTGGTGTTTTTGTTTTTTTAGGGTTCGCCATCTCATGGTGATATTTTAGCTTGTTACAAATTAAAGTGCACTAGTGCGCTGAGCCTTCTGCTGAAGAAAACTTAGTGTTAGCGTAGCCGTAGGGATTTTATTCCTATGGCGTTAAAAATCAGAGCAAGTTATAACCTTATTACTGTTTGTTTACTAATTTGTTTCATAATTCAATTATCCCAATTGACAGCAGCAAGTCAAGGGTGTTTTCATCACTCACTCCTTAAGTTTCAAAGCCTCGGCAGCTTCTTCACTGCCGGGTCTATTT
>NZ_JAQTQR010000039.1 GCF_028712165.1 Sulfuricurvum sp.
AAAAAGGGTACGGGACGCTCGATCTTTATGCGAGTAAACGGATCGATAAAACGTTTAAATTGCAGTTTAATGTGAAAAATATCACGAGTGCGACTGTAGAGACAACTTCTCATCTGTATGATACATCGGGTGCGATTACGCAGACACAAATCGATAAAGAGCACTCTCGTCCGCAGATTCTTTTGACGTTGGATGGGAAATGGTAGGATAAAGATTTTCACAAGAGAGCCTTAAATGTTGGAATCTTTAAGGAGGTCGATTTTGCAAGTAAGACTCTCGTGTGAAAATATCAAGAAGTCCGAAAAGGACTCTCTTGATAGAGGATATTAGAGCGTATTTTTAAATAATGCCACCATACCCCATCCGAAATAGACAACAATCCATAAAACAAAAATCGCCAAGGAAGTATTAGCGAGTCGAGATACGGCTGAGCCTTCGGTTGCAGTATAGACCCCTTCGGTTTTGCCGACTTTCCATGCCATGGTCAGGATAAAGGCAATCCCTGTAAATCCGAGAACGACAAATGTCAGCAAGAACATCGCAATCGTTTCCCACTCTAGATTCATGTGATAACCGTACAAATCATATCCGATACCGGACATAATGTTGTAGCGGATAAGCTCTCTGACCCCTGAGATCAACAGTGCTACAATGACCAGTACTCCTGTCGTAAGGTAGCTGTTTTTATTGCTTATCGCTAACATGAGGAGGATGACGACCGAAGCGACCGTAGCCAGTGAAAGCGGGTGCAAAAGGAGGTTCTCTTTTAGCATCCATACCGCGAACAGCGCAGCGCTGATGATCAAGCCGATAACGGCCATTTTGGTTCCCAAATTTTTAACAAACTCCAGATATTTTGGCTCGAAATCTTGGCGTGTGCTCAAAAATCGGCTGTAGTTTTGCATAAAAATCCCTGTAACCGGGATCATCAAACTCACCATAAATCCAAGTCGAATGAGGTCGATGTGGATATTCCATCCGGAGTTATCGACGACACCGTTAGGGGCATACCAATCCATCCATTGCGTCGGTGAAATCGCTTCGACGGCAAAGTTGTGCATCAAAACGCCGCAAAATACCAATATGGCAAATGAGACGATTCCGATAAGGGTGTTGCTCGAAGAACCCTTTTTATTGGCATATTGATACCAGTAGTACATCGTATATCCGATGATCAGCGCATATATAAAGATAAAGACCCATGCCCCTGAGAGGGTGTTCGCCACATACCAGCCCGAATCATAGATGACCTGCGTAAACAGTAATGGGGCAACCCCCAAAACGATGAGAACCGATATACTGATTTTCCCCGTCATAATGAGATGGGGTGTCAGTATTTTCCAATACGGGTCGCTTTTTTGTCGGGTACTTCCGTAAATCGAAAGCCCCATAGAACCCAGCGCCAATAATACAAAAGCCGCGTGCAGAGCCCATGTCAAGACATATAGTCCTTGGAACACTACCGGGTAAAACGGTACCCCGGCGGCATCCTTCATTGCATTTATGAATGTTGCATCCATAATCGTTCTCCTTTATTTGGCTTGCGAGGCGATATAGGCGGCCATCGCATCGTACTCTTCATCCGGAAGAGAAATTTTTGGCATATAAGGGATAGAACCCGTGCCGATGACATTTTTCATGTAGTCTTTGATCCCCTCTTCACCCATAGGACCGGCTAATGGCATGAGCGGACGGTAGAGACCGTCTTTTTCGAGTGAGTGACAATTTGAGCAGGCGATACGTGTCAGCAGTTTTCCTACTTCAAGTTTGTTTTCGGGAGTGATAGTACGCAGCCGATCCGGAATCCAAGGATCCAGTTTTAACAACCCTTTTTCGGCCAATCGCGACGTCTCTTCTTTGATCCCTTTGCCGGGGACGTCTCGTCCGATGATTTGATCGCTGTAGACGTATTGTCCGGCTACCCACGGTTTACGCATCGTTTCACGGAGTTTTTCACCCGGCCATACCCCTACGATTCCGATGACGAGCATCATTGTGATGGCAAGTGTTCTGGTGACCCATTGCGGTTTGATAATTGCGATCGAGAAATAGATCGAGAACAAGATGGCGAGAATAATACGGTTCATCACAATCGCATCTTTTTGCATCCCCAGCAGCGTATGGGCATTGAGAGGAAGGGTATTAACATACCACATAAAGAAAAAGACGGTGACAAAACCGCCGAGCAAACTGACCCATCCCATTTTTTGGGTCAATTCTTCGGAAAGTTCTTTGTTCTCTTTGCGCATGGCGGAGGAGATAATCATACCGATGATCCCCGACATCATAATCATAAAGCCGATACGCAAAAACATATGCGGGAAGGTATTGATACCGAAAAACGCGTCGCTGGCAGAACCTGTTGTGTAATACGCTTCCGTCCCAGGCCACATCATAAAACTGATGATCCCGATGATCAGTGCGAGAGTACCGACAGAGGCAATTGCAAAGGTATAGGTGAGTTTCAGATGGGTTTTACGGTCAATCTTATCGATAAAATAGATGAGGGCAAAAACTCCAAGCACTTCGTAAACGAAAAAGACCCATTCCGTAGCCCATACCCATACAAAGTTGTGAATAAGGGCGCTGATGCCTCTGGGGCTGGCCGCTGTCGCCGTGTACCAGATACCCGGTCCCGTGATGGAGCCGATGACGTAGGAAAAGATCAGCAAAAACATGCCGTAACGTTTCATATAGTCATACAAATCGGTCCGGTTCTCTTTTTGTGCCTTGTACGCTAAAAAAGCGAACAAAAGTGCCGCCCCTACGGACGTGTGCGATGCCATAATATGAATGGCACCCGTAAGACCCATCAACCATGCCGAGCCGAAATGGGGAACGTAAAATAAGGGATAAAATCCTAACAGATCCATAAAATCCTCCTGTGCAATTAAAATATTTTGCTATTTAGTGAGAGGGGATACTGTTGTTGCGAGAGCGAGTATCGAACATACATTTCCCTGGTTCTAAATAGGTTTGTATGCACGACAACGTCGGAGAAATGGCGAAAAAACGCTATAATTTTGACGTTGCTATGCAATACGTTTTTCCGTCTGCTTGAGAGCTGCAATTCATAGAGCAGACGGATCGTGACTGAGCTTTCTACGACGTTTTTCTCCTAATAATAATTTCCGAGACTAGGATTATGATCTTATAGTGTTAATTTTGTGTTAAGCAATTAGAATTTTTTTTTAAAAAAATTAGAAGGTTAAATTACACTTTTTCATCGTCTCTTTCCACTCCGTCGAAAAGTTTTTGAGAATGGTTTTTGTGTCATGAGGAATGGTGCAGTCGGAGCAGTCGTGATGAATGGAATTCTCATGCTGAAACACTTTTCCCAGAGGTGCATTGATCGCGCAGTAGCTATAGAGCGTTATCCCCTCATTATCGGCTTTGGCATTGTCGTTAAAACGAAAATAGGGACAGGCACACCAGTAGCAGTTGAGATGAGGGATATCGTGGCATTTGGTCTTCGTCGAATAAAGCAGACAAAAATCAGCCTCTTTTTCCAGCATGTTTTCAAACTCAAAATACTTTACAATCTGCTCTGGTGTAAAATCGCGTTTTGCCAGTTTAGTGAGAATATGGCGATGTTTTTCGGCGTGGGTCTGGAACCATTTGGTATATGTCATATGGGTATAATAGCGAAAAAAAACGGAGAGATTCTATGATAATCTGGCATAACCCGAAATGTTCAAAATCACGGGAAGCATTAAAATTATTAGAGGAAAAAGGTACGAGCAGCGAAGTGTTCAAATATCTAGATACGCCTCCCTCTCGCGATGAGATTGTTGCACTGCTGCAAAAATTGGGGATTTCGGCGCGTGAACTGATGCGTACCAAAGAAGATCTGTATAAAGAGCTTGGGCTTGCAAAAGTGACCGACGAAGCAAAACTGATCGATGCATTGGCGGAGCATCCGAAACTCATCGAACGTCCGATTTTGATTGACGGGAATCGAGCGGTGATCGGCCGTCCGGTAGAAAAAGTGATCGATTTTTTAGCCTAGTAAATATGCCGATCACTTTTGGCGCGCCAAAAATCAAACAGTTTATTGGTTCTTTCGGTGTCAATGGGACGAAGATCAAGGGAGGTTCTCGGATTGTTGATCATCGTGTAAAAGCGTCTATCATCAAATCCTCCTTCTGCCGCATCTTCCATAGAAGAGGCGTAGTAGACGATCGGTATTCGCGCCCAAAAAATCGCTCCCATGCACATGGGACAAGGATAGCAAGTCGTATAAAGGATGCAGTCGGAGAGATCGAAACGCCCTAAAGTCTGAGACGCTTTACGGATGGCATTGACTTCTGCATGGGCTGTGGGATCGTTGGTTTTGAGCACTTCGTTATGGGCGGCAGCGATAACTTCCCCATTAAGAACAATAGCGGCTCCGAAAGGGCCTCCGTCATTGCTACTCATCCCTTTGAGTGCTTCATCGTAAGCAATTTGCATGATCGGATTGATTTCATTAGAGAAGGACGACACGGTTTCTTCCCTCCTCTTTGGCTTGATACAAAGCCTGATCAACACGCAGAATCACGGTATCGTTGGTATCAGTATCTCTGATTTCGGTAACGCCGATACTACAGGTAATCTGTTTGGCAATCGGATGAAAAGTTTGTTCAATAATTTTTCTAAGCCGTTCGGAACGCTGCAGTGCCCCCAAACCGTCACAGTTATTGAAAAGGGCAATAAACTCTTCCCCTCCCCAGCGGGAAAAAATATCTTCTCCGCGAATGTGCTCAGTGACAGCTTGTGTAAATGCGATCAGCACTTCATCCCCGACGATATGGCCATAGGTATCGTTCACTTTTTTAAAATAATCGAGATCAAAAAATACAAGGGATATTGGCAGTTGTGTCCGTTTGTGCTCTTTGATTTTTTGTTCGAGCAGGATGCTGAATTTCATCCGGTTCGTGACTTTGGTCAGATGATCGGTAGAGGCCAGAAGAGTGAGCTGATGCATTGATTCGTTCAGTTCGTGCGTCCGTTCTTTGACCCGTTCTTCCAGATGTTCGTTGAGCTCTCGAAGCTGCTGTTTTTTCTCTTTGAGAGCATCCATGGTTTGGTTGAGCTGGGTACGCAACCGTTCTTCTTGTTTTCTGGATTCGCCTAGTAATTTGATCTGACGTTCGAGAACCGTGATTTTTTTAATGTATTCGGAACACTCTTCGCTCATAGGGTATCCTTAACCGAGATCGGCATAAACAATGTCCAGGCCGCATCGAAGATTTTTAAGGTATTCCAATGCCAAAGGGACATCTTTTTCCGAGAAAATCGATCCGTGCTGCGGCAAAATTCCTTTTAATGTTATCCCGTCCAATCGGCGGACAAATCCCCGTGCGGCAATATTGGATGCCATATAATCGACATGGAAAAGATCCATATTGAGTTTATGGGTTTCAAAATCACTGCTTAAGAGCTCCCAATCGGTATCGAGCGCTGCCCAAATGTCTCCGGAAAATAAAAAAGCGGAGGTTTCATCGTATGTGGTGAATGCACCGGGAAAGTGGAGAAACGGGGCTTCGATAAAACGGAGTTTTTTCCCGTTTTTGAAGGTATATTCCATGTGTTCCGCAATATCGTAAAACGTATAATCGCTCCGACCGTAGTGGGGAAGTAAAACGTTGGTTCGTGCTGAAGAGATAATCGTGAGTTCCGGATTAAGCTCAAGCCAGTCAACCATCGATGCGGCTACATCCGGATCTTGATGGCATAAAATAAGGGCATTGATTTTGAGCGGATCGACAACTTGTGCTACCCGAGCTTTGACTTGCTCAAAGTATTGTCGGCTTCCCGGATCGACGAGAATGCATTCCTCTCCTGAACAGATCAGATAGACATTGCATCGAAATGCGGTTTCTTCTTCAATCCCGAGCCAATATATACGATGACCTGACTCTTCAAACAACAAAGTCGGTTCATCAAGGCTGATCATTTTGCCTCGATACTGTTCTAGAAAATCCGTTCCCATATTTTTCCTTTAGTACCTAATCTATATCTATCATAAATCCAAATATCTCAATGTTTCCTTATTTCGTATTATTAGTGCATGCCGGAGCGAGAAGCTCGGGACGGTATTCGAAATGCATCGTATCATAGTGATACCATCGTCCGCCCCAAATAAACCCATGCTTTTCAAAGATGCGGACAATGGAGAGAGGCATAGTGTTTTTATAACCGATATGAGCGGTCTCTGAGGGTGCTTCGTCTTTCCAATATTGGGTTTTGGTAGGGGCAAGGTCGATGGCAATGCCGTAACTGTGCATAGAGAGACGATCGGTGTCCTGGATTACGCGATAACAGTAGGTTGTCGCCCCTTCTGCCCAGATACGGTCACTTTTTGGGAGTTTGGCAATTTCCTGGCCGATTTGATAAAGCTTTTTATCTACCCCTGCTACTTTGTTCACCGGAAGTTTGATGGACCCTTTTAGGGTCGGCCAGTCGATTCGGACGAGATTTTTTTCAATCGCTTTTTGATCTTTTCCGTAAAGTGCTTGAAAGAAAGGCTGATAGCGCAGACGTCCCGGATCGAAGAGATACGGCGGCGGTGTATCGTGCCCTCCTGCATCATAGTGCTGTTCAACCTGTGTCGCGAGATCAGCATGGTTTATTTTCGCGTCCCATGACGATTTTGAATCATCCGTGTGATAGGGAAAACGGGTGCCGTCTTTGAGGACGATCATATTTTCATCAGCTGAAACGATGAGGTTGGGATAGCCTTCAAGGTAACATTGAGGATTAGCCCACACAAGGGAGAAAAGAAGCGCGGAAGCGGTTAAAACAGTAAAAGATCGCATGAATACTCCTATAGAAACAGTATTTTATCGAATAATAAACAAATCACTATACGTTTATATCTTCACGATTTATTCACACAACTATGTCATGATAACGGTATTCAAACACATAGGAGTCTTTTATGAAACCTGTACGTTCTATTAGTGCTATTTTAAGTGCGGTTATGATTTTGTCTGTCTCTGCGTATGCCGATCGCGATGATGATCGAAGAGGACGGTATGTGCCGGTGTACCATCATAAAATGCCGTATTACAGTCATGATAATCGTCGTGATTATCATCATGACGGAGGAAACTGGGTGATTCCTCTCGTCATCGGAGGGATGTTGGGATATGTCCTGTCTGAACCGAATCGGGAGAATGTAACCTATGTTCAGAGCGTTTCGGCTCCGGCTCCCGTTATTTATGCTCCGCAGCCGGTATATGAAGAACGATGGGTCTATTTCAGTGACTGTGATTGTCAACGCAAAGTATTGGTTCCTGTTCGTTGAGTTTTCTCTCTTTTTTCTCTTCATACATGGCCATATCCGCCGCTTTGATCAGAGCATCGCCGTCGGTAGCATTCTCGGGATAGAGTGCCATTCCGATGCTGGCGCGGGCTTTTAGTGTTATTGTTGTATCCAGAAGAATCGGTTCACTGATTGCGGCATGGATGGTGTCTCGAACCGTTTGAAGATGCTCTTTGCTTTTAACATCCTCGATGACGACAATGAATTCATCCCCTCCGTAGCGGCATACCGTATCGCTGTTGCGCAGGCATGAAATGAGATTTTTAGCGACACTTTTTAATAACTGATCTCCTGCTTCATGACCGTAACGGTCGTTAACCAATTTGAAATCATTTAAATCGATAAAAAAGAGGGCGAGATTTTGACGGGATCGTTGTGACCTTGCGATTGCATGACGGAGACGATCATTCATGGCAGAACGGTTTACCGCACCGGTGAGGGGGTCATGTTGTACGCGATGGTTCAGGACGTCCAGATGAGAAGAAATTTTTGTAATATCGTGGAGATTGGCGACATAGCTGACAAGACGGTTGCGATGATAGATTGCGGTAATCGTGACACTGAGGATCTTTTCTTCGGTATCGGAACGTTTGCTGATTGTTCCTCGCCAAGTATGGTCGGAATCAAATGCGGATAAGATCGTATTAAACGCCAGCCGTTCTTTAAAGAGGTATTTACCGATATGGGTTCCGTAGAGTTGATGCTGATCGTTAAGTGCAAGGGCAAAAAAGCTCCGGTTGGCAAACTCGATAAGCCCTTTTTCATCGGTATAAAAAATAGCGTCTCCCGCACTCTCCAGCGCCGTTGAGCGTTTATTGAGTTCATCAAGGGTTTTCTGTGAAACCGTAATATCCTGAGCCATACACAAGATATCCCCTCTTCCTCCTGCTAAACGACGATTGCGCCATTCACAAAAAATCTCGCTTCCGTGTTTGGTGATGTTGTAGTTTTTAGAATAGCTGATCCCCTCTGCCGCAGCTTTTTGCAGCATACTTGTGACGTGTGCTTTGTCAAAATTCGGGACGATCAGATCGAGAATGTTTTCACCTAAGCCCTCACCGCTTTCCCAACCGAAAATAGCTTCGGCAGTTTGGTTCCATTCGATGATACGATAATTTTGATTTATGACGATCAGTGCGACGGGAGAGTCGTTGAAAAACTGCTGATATTGTTTTTGGCTTTGAATGAGACGACGGTTGAGAATGAGAGAATGGATAACCCATAAGGCTAAGACAACAACGAGGGAGGGGATTGCTAAAAATTCCATTAAGTTCGCATAGTGAAATAAGGACCGGGGTACGGAAAGAGGACAATGCAACCGATAAATAGAGCAAAGAACATGCGGGAACTCATGGGAACAGGCGATATCCTTGTTTGATTTTATGCATTGTATTACGTTGTATATTATTTTGACATTAAGCGGTGTAAGGTTTTTTTCTCTTTTTTGAGACAGCAAGCGCTATAATAAAGAGATTAAAGAGGAGGTGAGAATATGTTTTTCCCTACACTTGGGCTTATTGCATCGACAAACGTTATAACGGTAACGGTTCATGAGAGCATACAAGATGCCCTGAACAGAATGCACGAACATAATCATCGAAGTATCATAGTGTCGAATAATACGGTTTATTACATTATTTCGACAAAAGATATTATCCGGTTAAAACGTGAGGGAATCTCTTTTTCCACTCCACTTTCTCAAGTGCCGTTGCGAACGCTTCCTGTGATTGAAAAAGAAAGTAATATTATCAGTGCGCTTAACCTCACGAATGATGAAGATGAATACATCTGTGTGTGCAACAAAGACGGAAGTCTCTTTGGATTGGTAACCAATAGCGATATCGTTGCCAGCGTTGATCCGCAGGTTATTTTGGATTCACTCCAGATCTCGACGATATTTGAAAAAAAATACGGGTTTAAAAGCTTTGCCCCTGATGCATCGATGGCGGAAGTATTGGATTATCTGAAAGACTCTCTCAGTGATTGCGTGATTATACAAGAAGACAAAAATGCGGTTGGAATCCTTACTTCCAAAGATGTTTTGAGATTTATCGGGGATGAGCAACATGAAGAGATGCGTGTAAAAGAAGTGATGTCTTCACCGGTCGAAACGCTGAGTAACAAAGCTTCTATAAACGAGGGGCTGGAGTATCTTCGAACACGTCCGTTTAAGCGTATCGTCGTTACGGATGAGGATAATCATGTCATCGGGATTGTGACACAGCAGGATTTGATATCGCGCACCTATCTCAAATGGTCTCAGATAATGCAGGATCATTTTAAACAGTTTGAAGAGATTACCCAGATTCTCCAGCAGCGCAATCAGCATCTATCCATATTGGCGACCAAAGATTCTCTGACAGATATCCATAACCGTCATATGTTTTCTGAATTGTTTGTTAAAGAACTCTCGATGCTCAAGCGCCAAGTAACGAAACTTGCATTGGTTATGATCGATTTGGACCATTTTAAACATATCAACGATACGTACGGGCATAATATCGGTGATTATGTCCTTAAGCATTTTGCATCGTTGGTCTCCTCGTCGGTACGCGAGGCAGATATGTTTGCCCGCTGGGGAGGAGAGGAATTTGTTTTATTGCTTCGAAATGCGGGATGTGCTGAAGCATACGGAGTCGGTGAGAAGATTCGATCTCTCATAGATGCTCAGGAGTTCGATGGTGTCGGGCATGTGACGTGCAGTATCGGTATTACTGAAGTGTCTCCGGAGGATACGATTCAAAGCGCTATCGAACGAGCTGACAGTGCGATGTATGCGGCTAAAGATGCGGGACGTAACCGCACGATAGCATGTGAAGCGCGCGTATGAAGCTCATTACTTTAAAAATGATCGTATCGGACAGCGCATTTACGCTGCAATCCAGTCAGCCTATTTCCAAAGCACTGGAGTTTATGGCGGAGCATGCGATCAGTTCCATTATTATTGTCGATAGTCAAAACCGCCCTATAGGGATTTTTACCGAACACGATGCCCTTCGGGTGGTAGCTGAGATCATGGATACGGAGCGCCCTTTGGCTGAGGTGATGACTCCGAGTCCTTTTTGTGTTGATGAGAACGTGTATCTGCATGATGCGTATGCCATGATGGCGGAGAAACAGTACCGCCATCTTGTAGTTATTAACGCTAGCGGAGAATTCATCGGAGTTGTCAGCGAGGGGGATTTCCTTCGTCATATCGGATTTGAAAAACTGAATAAATTTAAACTGGTATCTGAAGCGATGAGCGAATCACCGCTTATCGTTCGTCTCGATACGACGCTTGTTGCTGCTGCGGGATCAATGAAAGATCGAAAATGCGACTATGCAGTAGTATTGGACGGAAACCATCCGGTAGGACTTATAACCGAGCGTGACATCGCGCATTGGTGTGCCCATGAAAAAGAGGCGAGTACGGTAACGGTAGAGAAACTGCTGCATCGTGACTTTAAGATTATTCAAAAAAATATCCCTTTGCAAGAAGCGGCGGCATTGATGGAAGAACACGGAATCCATCAGCTGATCGTAGAAGATGAAAAGGGGAATCTAGTCGGATTACTGAATCGTCATGATGTGCTGCACGCGGTTCACGGCGCCTATTTTGAATTTTTGATTCGAGTGATTGATCAAAAAAATGCCGCCATTGCCAAGATAGGAGAACGAAAAAAAGAGCTTTTTGAAGAAAAAGAGAGCATCGAAAAAAATGCGTTAAAGCTTCGGAAACTGTTCGAAGCACTTCCTGACGGGATTGTTCTTATAGACAGTACCACAATGGAGGCGGTAGAGTTCAATGAGGCTGCTCATACCCAATTGGGATATACGGCTGAAGAGTTTGCCGTATTGTGCATTCCTGATTACTGTGTTCTAGAAAGCCCAGAAGAGACACGCAGCCATATAGAGATCATAACACGTGATGGAAGAGATACTTTTGAGACGGTTCATCGTACCAAAACCGGTCAATTAATTGATGTGTGGGTCAATGTCGTCTCTGTAGCCCTTTCCGGGCATCCCTATATGATTGCAATATTTCGCGATATCACAGAGCAAAAAAAAGCGGAGCGAAATTTACGGGAGCACCAAGAAGAGCTTGCAAAACAGACTCATTTTCTTAAAACCCTTTTTAACAGTATCCCTGACCCTATTTGGATCAAAGATTATGAGGGGAAATATCTGGCGTGTAATTTAACATTTGAACGTCTGGCCGGAGCGAGAGAAGAAGAGATAACCGGGAAAAGCGATTTTGATATCGTTGATGCTGAATTGGCGCAGTTTTTTCGAGATCACGATATAAAAGCGATGCATTCTCCAAAAGCGACTATATACGAAGAATTTTTGACGTTTTTGGATGGAAGTTATGCCGGATATTTTGAGACAACCAAAACAGCAATGAGAGATACCGAGGGGAATATTATCGGCGTGCTTGGGATTGCCCGTGACATTACTGAGAGAAAGCACCATGAAGAGCGGTTGGAGACATTGGCAAACTACGATCCGCTCACCGGTTTGGCGAATCGGGCGCTACTGCTATCTCATTTGCAAAATTCGATTCAACAGGCCAAACGGGATACTCTACAGATCGGATTGCTGATGTTCGATTTGGACCGATTTAAAGATATCAATGACAGTTACGGCCACAATGCGGGGGATGAAGTACTGCAGCAGGTGGCGATCCGTTTTGGTTCACGTTTGCGAGAGGGAGATCTGATAAGTCGTTTGGGCGGAGATGAGTTTGCGGTTGTCATAGAGAATCTTACTCATCCTGAAGATGCAGGACGTTTGGCAAAAGAGATGCTCAGTGTGCTGGGGGAAGTCTATAAACTCTCCAGCGGAGCATCGATCCATATCGGCGGAAGTGTCGGAATCGTACTTTTCCCCGATCATGGGGAGAGTGCTCAGGAATTGTTGCAACATGCAGATGCGGCATTGTATAAAGCAAAAGAGGAAGGCAGGGGCTTATACCGCTACTATACGGATGATTTGACCGATAACGCGCGTAAACGGATTGAGTGTGAGATTAGTCTGCGTCATGCGATTACCAATTCTGAATTTGAAGTGTATTATCAGCCGCAAGTCCATATCGCTACCGGCCGAATAGTCGGAGCAGAGGCTTTGGTGCGCTGGAATCATCCTACCCGAGGCATCGTAAGTCCTGTAGAATTTATTCCGATTGCAGAAGAGACGGGATTGATCGGTGAAATCGGTGAATGGGTGCTGAATGAGACCTGCCGACAGGGGAAAATCTGGCTCGATCAGGGGCATAGATTGACGTTGGCGGTGAACCTTTCTGCCCATCAGGTGCGTCATCAAAATATCCTTAAAATGGTTGATACTGCCCTTGATGCAAGCGCTTATCCTGCTTCTAGACTGGAATTGGAACTTACAGAGAGTGCGTTGATGCAGCGTGAAGAAGAGACGGTAGAAATGCTTCATGCGCTTCGAGCGCGGGGAATACGACTCGCTATTGATGATTTTGGTACAGGGTATTCTTCACTTTCCTATCTCAAACGATTTCCGATCGATGTGTTGAAAATCGATAAAAGTTTTGTTGATGACGTTCCGTTTGACTCTGATGATATGGCAATTGTAACGGCGATTATCGCTATGGGACAGGCACTTGGATTTCAGGTATTGGCTGAGGGGACAGAGAGGATAGAGCAGATCGAGTTTCTCAAAGAGAAAGGATGTACGATGTATCAGGGGTATTTCAAAAGTCCGCCTGTTCCTGCGGCAGAGTTTGAAAAATTGTTGGAATAAAAGATTACTCGACGCGGTTTCTGCCCCGTTCTTTGGCCAGATAGAGTCTTTCATCGACTTGGGTGACGTATTGGTCAATTGTTGTTTGATTAATGGGCACGGTATTGTCGACCAAAATCGCGAGTGTTCCGATACTGACTGTATAGCGGATCGATATATCTTCGATGACAACCTCTTCTGCAGCGGTTGCATCGCACACTTTTTGAGCCAATGTGTGGGCATTTTGTTTGTCCGTTACGGGCAACAAGATCATAAACTCTTCTCCGCCGAAGCGGAAAATATAGTCTGATTTACGCAAGGTTTGTTCTAATATACCGGAAAAATGTTTCAATATTATGTCCCCTATTGCATGCCCATAGGTATCGTTGATACGTTTAAAATTATCCAGATCGCACATCATCAGGGAGAATTCTCTCCCTGTTGCTTTGGAGATATCCAGTTTATTCATCATGATTTTATTAAACAGCCGACGGGTCAGGAGGTGGGTGAGTGGGTCTTTTGCACTCTCTTCGATTTCATTGAGAAAGGCGATCTCATTTCCGATTTCTAGGGAGTAATAGTCGATTCGCTGCATCAAGTGGATGAGTGTCGCGGGACGTACCATTTTATTTTTACAGTAATTAATAGCATTTGCCGCCAGATCGTGGAGGTTGATATGGAGCTTTTCGATCACTTTAAAATGGGATGTTGAGAGAAGATACGAGGTGGTTGCACTGTTCATCCATCGACCGAATTCACAGTGATTCGGGTCAAGTTCGGGATAGTTCTCATTACATTCATTTTGCTGGATGTAAAGGATGAGATTAAGTATCCATTGGATGTGGCTCTCATAATGAACCATAAATTTCTTGTCCTGCATGATGGCGATATGGGAGAGCCGGAGCTCATTTTTGAGGGTGAGCTGATTTAAAAATTTCTGAAGATACAAGGAAGTAATCCGATCTTCATGTTCCGAAAAATAGCGATTGATTGTCTCAATATGTTCTAATTTCTGTTTTTCGGCAAGAATGCCGATAAGCTTGCGTGCGATCGTAAGGAGTTCACTGTAAAGAAACAAATAGGAGATGTCGTTTTCGATTGTATAGTGTACGAGTATTTTGGTATTTTGGTCGATCTCCTCTTCCGAGGTAGAAAGCAGGAGGGCCAAAAGGAGTTTTTTTTGTTCGGCGATCACATGGGTATAGAGAAGATCGTTGGCAGTGTTAAATTGAATACTTTCCACATTGATACTAAAATCGTCCACACATTTCTTGATGTCGGAAAAGTATTGAGAAACAATAGACATTTTTTCCTGCTTTTTTGGAATAATAGCTGTTTATCGAGTATAACATGAAATTATAAAAAAGCGAAACACCCTTCTAATCGGCTTATTTTAATGTATCGACATACTCGGCAACCGCTTTTAGCTCTTCGTCACTGAGTGCAGCAACATTGCCCTGCATCACCTCTTTTTGAGCTCCGCCGAATGTGCCGTTTTTGTAACCGATAAGTTTTGCCAACGCTCCGCTGCCACCGGCGATCGCTTTGCCCGCTATGGAGGTATCTTTACCGTCCATTCCGTGACATTCGCCACATTTGGCCCCGTAAATTTTGGCATTATTTGCCGCCATCATCGTGGAAACGCCTAATATTAAGAGAGCAATTGTTTTGATCATGTTACATCCTTTGGAGTCGTATTGGTTTATTGTAACACATTTATTTTACCATCTGCATAATGCCCATCACGATTTCGACAAGGATCAAAATGATAATGATCCACTCTAAAAATTCACTTTTTTTATGATTGATCAAATCCATAACGAGCATGACGTCTTCTTTGATCTGAGAGAGTTTGGAGAGAGCGGTTTCATGGCGGTCGTAAAGTTCGAGGACAAATGCCAGACGGTTGTAGAGGGCTTCGGCTTCCGCATCATCCCAAAGGATATTGGGTTTGTCCAGCAATAACAGATTGCTCACCATATCGTGGCGGGTGAGGGCAAGCCGTTTGGCAAACTGCATCAGATGAGCACGCCGGGTAGTAGAGAACGTATGGATCGATTCGACGATTCGACGGCTTTGGAGAAAGAGAGTGTTGAGCCGTTTTTCGTAATGTTCCAATCCGACGCTTTGGGAGACCGCCAAAGCAATAATGTTAAGATTGTGGGTAGAAGCCGATTTGAGAATTATTGCTTCGTTGGTTACTTCAAAAGCAGACCCGAGTGACGGATCGATTCGAATAGGGTAGTCTTGAGTAATAATCGCATTTTCATCTTCTGAACCCAGGGTAATTCCGAGAGTTGAGAGGGCTTTGAGAATCTCTTTTTTCTCTTCAGCGATGAGAGTCAGTACGCCAAAGGGAGCCAAAACGGCATGAAGGGTTTTATTGTACCCGTAATAGCCGTTTTCAACCCCTTTTATCAGGGTCAGATCTAGGGAATATTCTATCGTAGATTTATTGAGGGGTTTGTCGAGGTACAGAGATAACAGGTTCATATTTCTCCTTTTAACCGAAATTGTTTCCTATAGTTTATCACTCCTTGATTACAAAAATGTTTTTCTAATTAACGCATACGCGATTGCGTCCCGAAGTTTTTGCTATGTAGAGGGCTTCGTCTGCATGAATCACTAATGTTTCAGGGGTATCATCGTCATAGGCGGAGACGCCGAAACTTGCTGTTTGGGTATAAGAGGGGAACATCGTTTCTTCAGCGAATATCGAACGGAGTTTTTCCGCCAGTATGATCGCATCTTCTTTAGTGGTTTCCGGACAGATAATCAAAAATTCTTCCCCTCCCCATCTTCCTACCGTATCGCTTTCACGGCAATTTTGACGCAGCAAATCGGCTGTTTTTCTGAGGACTTCATCTCCGGCATGATGACCGTACGTGTCGTTAACATTTTTAAAAAAATCCAAGTCGATCAAAATAACCGACAGCGCTCTTCGATAGCGCTTTGCCCTATTGACGGCATGCTGAAGCGCTTCGTTGAGCCGGTAACGGTTGGCAAGAGTCGTAAGTGCGTCCGTGCTGGAAAGGGTCTGGAGCTTTGTATTGGCTGCTTCGAGGTCGCTTTGGGTACGTTTTAGACTCTCCAATGTCATCTTATAGTCTTGATTGATCGTTCGGAGTTTACGCGTGTAATAAAGAAGCAAGAGAAGTAAAATTGTTAGAGGAAGGACGATCTTGAGTATTCCGCTCCATGTAAACTGCTGCGTGTACTCTATTTTAATATGGCGATTGTAGATCGCATCGCGCTCTTGGGGGGTGATGGAGGCAAGTGCTTTTTCCATAATAGTCGCTAAGATAGGCCAGTCATTGCGGATCCCCATCGCCAACTCAAACCGATACGGGAGTTCGCCTGAGATTTTGATGTTGGAATATCCCTCTTGTTTGATAGCGTATGTAATGGCAGCGGTGTTATCGATAAATGCGAATGCTTTTCCGGTCATAACCACATCAAGCCCCTCCGTTACCGTATCGACTTCGAGCCGTTTGATAAAGGGATAATAGTGTTTGAGTATCTCTTGCGGAAGATAGCCCCGTGCGACCGCAATAGTTTTACCTTTTAAATCGTGGATACTGTTGAGATACCCCACATTATCCCCGGTAGCAATGACCATTCTAAAATTGAGGTAGGGTGTCGTAAAGGTGACATACTTTTCTCTTCCGGGTATTTTCACGGCACAGGAATACATATCGAGCCGATGTTGTTCCATAAGACGGATAGAATCTTTCCATACACCGTTCGTATTAGGTACGAATCGAATCCCCAGTTTTTGGGAGATAAGGGCGAGATAGTCGGCTGCTAATCCCTGATAATTACCTTGTTTATCCAGATATTCAATAGGTGCCCATGAGGGGTCTATCGCTATATGAATGATGGGGTGGGCACGGAGCCATTCTCGCTCATTTTGAGTGAGATCTATGGATTTTGGTTGTGTGTCCTTATCAAGGTCAAGGGCAAAGAGGGGTAAATACAGGGCTATCAGGATGAGGATAAGCCACTGTTTTTTCATTCAATGCCCTTTATTTACATCTGTTCGTACAGATCGAACAGATCGATTCCGTCCGGGAGGCGCGGTTTGCCGTCCCGGAAAGAGCGGGTATGGGCGATAAGCCGTTTGAAATGTTTGCGCAGATGGTAGGCATCTGGGACATTGGGACGGAACCAGTCCCCTTTTGCACTAAAGAGCCAGTCAATAGCCGATTTGACATCGAGTACACTGTACCCTCCTGTATCGAGAAGAAGTTTGATCTGCTTTGCCCAGCTCATGACATCAAACGGTTCTTGAAACTGAGGGTCGATGGAGGCGAGGTGGCGGATGAAATATTGAGCCATCTCGAACTCCTCGGTGGACGGTTTAGCCTCGATGAGTGCTTGCTCGGAAGCAAGTACCGGAGCGTTGGATGCGATCTCTTTGCGAACCCAGCGCTCAAACTCGGCACACCAGTCGAATGAGCGGTTGTTTTTGGAACGCTGATAGAGGTTGAAATCCTCAAAAAGCTCCCGCCGCAGCCCTTCACGGTCACACAGCTCAAGCGCAAAAGCGTGAAGCTCTTCATGCGCTTCGTTGGAGAGATTGAGGTAATAGTTGCTGTCACTGTATTCTGTGGCAGTGAGGGCAACTGCTGCAGGAGAGAGGAGGTTGACCGGTGCAAAGGTATAATAAATCATGACCCCCTGGCCGGTTTTTCGGCGAACGGTTTTAAGGATATTTTTTTTAACCAGAGCATCCAGCGCTTCTATCACCTCTCGCGGAGAGTGGCGGAGAGACTGCGCCAGTGTTGAGGCATCGATATCCCCCGGTTTGTCTCCCCATTGCTGAGTATGGCGTGCGATGAGCGGAAGGAGAGCCCGTTCCATGAGACTAAGGTCTTCACGGTCGATCAAAGAAGCGGGAAGGGTTATCATGAGCGTTTGAGTGATTGGAGAATTTTAGTTTTCATAGGGGCAGCGAGGGTATCATTTTTGGAGCGTTCCCGACGGAGGATTTCAGTACGGTATTCGTGGGCAACACGCGCTTCAAACAGGCTTCGATCCAGTGAGACATAGTCGTAAATCCAAGATTTAGTCAGGACTTTGACAACATTAATATCGGTTTCATCGAGTAAAGGGGCTTCTTCGCCTAAGCGTTTGATCGAGGTAAAACGGATCTGTTCGAACCGCTCCAACGCACTTTTATCCGGATCTCGCACCAGGCTCACTTCTCTGCGAATGTCATACATCAGCCGGTAGAGTTTTTCACTTCGCTCTTGCGCTTCGATATCGATCGGGGTAAGGGCTTGCGTTTCAAACTCTTCAGCGATAAGAGCTATTTTTTCAAAACCGTTTTTATAGGGCATATTGCGCTCAGAAAGGCGTCGGAAGAACTCACGATATTGTGCAGGATGGATGGAACGTACGAGATCGGCAACATGCGCGCGGAGGTTAATGTCCTCTTCAATCTTGAAGTACTCCATCAGCGAAGTGACGAATTTAGCCCGGATTTGATCTTCAGTCGGTCGATTTTGTTGCATGTTTTATTGTATCAAAAAATGGCTTTAAGAAGTGCGGTTTAACTCGATGTAGGCCTTGCTTCGAGCAAAACACAGCGTTAGCGTAGTATGAGGAGCTTGGCTCCTTGTATGTGAGAGATAAAAATGGGCAAAAATAAGGTAAAATAATGACGGGTATTCTACAAAGTACCCTAATTTTGTACAAAAAGAGTTTTATGCTCACGATTAATGAAACGGTTATCCCTGACGGTGATTCCGAACTTGGGGACAACCTCCTCTATTACGACTATAATATCGACCATCTTTTGTCGCTGGAAGCGAAGGGGCTTACGATGGAAGATGAAGGGTATATCAGTGCATTTCGCTCATTTGAGGGGGAAGTGTATGAGAACTATATCTATGAAAAGCTTCTCCGATTTGCAACCAACGAACCGAAAATCAAAAGTTTTATCATTAAAGGTCCTCATAAACACCGCACCCGTGCACAGAGCGATGCCCTCTCGGTGAGCTGGAAAGGGCAGATTATCTATCGTGCGAGGCACAAAGAGATCGGAGAGTTCGACGGATTGCTTTTTACCGATAAAGAACTCTATTTTGTCGAGATGACATTGGTTAAATCGGTGAGCAATCTCAAAAAAAGACTCCGTAAAAAACGGGCGCTGCTCGAAGTTCTGTTTCCCCGATACAACGTCAAAGCGCTGCTGGTACTCAATGAAGGGGCAACGGGAACGTCTGATCTGCCGCCGTATGCTTCGGTATGGCTGACGAAGCCTTACAGCGCTCGACATATCCTCGATAAATTGAGCAATAAATCCCCGCGCGAACCGATGCGTCGAATTGAGAGTGCCAAAATCGCCCATGCGGAAGAATTGAAAATCGCCTCCTTTAAATATTACAGCACCCTTTCGTGGATGCTCCGTTCCCTCCGTGTCAAATCCCCGATCGATATGGATTTTTTCAATCGGGGATCTACCCAGCGTTATCACGATATTTATACGAAAGTGTATGTGGGATATCTCAGTGTCGAGGACTTTAAAACCGTTGCCCCTGAGGCAAAATTTGAGGGGAGCAATGCAACGCGTGTCGTTGTCGCGATCGAAAAAGACCACGTCGGAGGCTATTTCCTAACCTATTTTGTCCGCCACAGTTCCAAAAGACTGGACAATATTACCTTGATTGGTTCGAGTGTTCGGACAGAGAAAAAAGATCCGTTCGGGATTACCCTTACCGAAATGAACCATCTTGACAAAGTGATGGACGAGAGTTTTTTATTGACTCTGCCGGATCTGCGCATCCTCGAAGAGAAAATCAAAAATCAAAGCTTCATTAAAAATTCATAATTAACCGCTACCCTTCACAAAAAATTAGCCTATTTACACTTGGTAGGCTACACTTTTACGAACTATCGTAAAAAGGGCTCTTGTGAAAAAAATCATTGTTGTATTGTTGTTAATCGCCGTAAGTCTATGGGGTGCACCGTATAAAGAGGGGCAATCGGTTCCGCCGTTGGAGTTAAAAGATCAGTTCGGTACAAAGCACATTTTGAAAGTGATGCCGCATACGCTTATTATGGTATTTGAAAAAGGGACGAGCTCGACGGTAAATGACTATCTCGCAGCGCAGGATAAAGGGTATTTGAACGCACACAATGCCGCTTTTGTTGCCGATATCAGCGGGATGCCCAGTTTTATCACCAAGGCGTTCGCCATTCCTAAAATGCAAAAATATCCTCATATCGTTTTGTTGATCGATGACGAAGAGTTCGGATTAAAATTCCCGGGAAAAGAAGAGAAAATCACCATCATGAAATTCAAAGGCAATACCGTCGAGTCGATCGATTACGTGGGGACTGCGGATGAGCTTAAAAAGGCAATTGAGCAGTGATAACGCCACTCAAAGCACTTCGAAAAAACCGGTTTAAAACGGCGCTCATCTTTATCAGTATGAGTGTTTCGATTTCCGCTATTTTTCTGATCAGCGCGATCTCGGGCGGAGTGGTGAGTATGTACAGTGCGATGCTCAAAACCGATGGCGATATCATCGTTACTCAAAAAGGGATTGCAGATACCTTTTTCAGTGATATCAACCGCTCTTTTGCAGAACCGATAGCTAAAATGGACGGTGTCAAAGAAGTTTCAGCCTTGATTTTGGGAGCCGCTCCGGTCGAACCTCTGCCGATTGTGGGGATTTACGGGGTGAGCGAGGGACGGTTTAACAGTTATCACCTGACACAGGGGCGTTATCCTAAGCGAGGTGAAGTTTTATTGGGCTCCAAGATAGATGCTACGCTCAAACACCCTTCCGCTATCGTACTGTCTAAAAAAACGTTTCATGTCAGCGGTGTTTTTAAAAGCAAGATCGGGTTTGAGGATGGCGGCGTTGTAATGGGACTGGACGACGGAGGCGAATTGTTTCACAAAAGTACATCGATTTTCCTGGTCAGTTTGAACGATTTGAGCAAGAGTGATGCAGTCCTCAAGGAGATCGGAATGCTCGGATCTGATTTGGAAGCCAAAACCACCGACAGTTTTATCGATTCGTACAATCAGTTCAAAATCATTAAAACCAGTTCGGATGTGATCGGAGCGATGGCATTTTTGATGGGGATTTTGGGGATCGTGAGTATGATGAGTATGGTGGTGAATGACCGCAAGGGAGAGTTCGGAATTATGCGCTCTATCGGGCTCTCTCCGAGCGTCATTATTTTTAAACTTCTCAGTGAAACATTGATTATCGCGTTACTAGCGTTTGCCGTTGCATGGGGTGTGAGTGAGGGGGTGTTGGAGCTGATAAAACATGCCGATAAATTCCAAGGGTACATCAACGGCGAGATTACGGCTATTCTTTTAGTGAAAGTATTCGTGGTATCGGTAGTCATGGCATTGATAGGGACGCTGATGCCGGCAATATATGCTTCCCGTATTGACCCTATGAGCCTGATCCAAAAGGGGGGCGCATGAAGATTGTTGCGACCGGATTGGAGCATTATTATGGTCATGAGCAGGTTTTGCGCGGGATTGAACTGAGTATCGAACCGGGAAGTTTTACGGCGATCATCGGAGAAAGCGGCAGCGGAAAGACTACGTTGCTTTCGATCCTCTCAACACTGCTCCGTCCATCGAAAGGGGATGTGACATATGATGCCAAAGCGCTTTCTCAATGGGGGAGTATCGATGCGTTTCGACGCCGTCATATCGGATTTGTTTTTCAGTTTCACTATCTGATTTCGTATTTGACACTGAGAGAAAACATTGCCCTTGCTGCAATGGGGGAATTTCACGATCAGATTGATCCTCTCATGGCACGTTTGGGTATTGAACGTTTGGGAATGCGCTACAGTGATGAGGTCTCCGGAGGCGAACGTCAGCGTGCCGCGATCGCGCGATCGCTTATTAACCGTCCATCTGTGGTGTTTGCAGACGAGCCGACCGGAAATCTGGATACGAAAAATGCGTTGGGCGTTTATGAGCTTTTTCGGGAGTTCTCACGCGAAGATACGACGTTTATTGTGGCATCCCACGACAAAAAAATAGCAGATTTTGCCGATACAATTATCGAAATGGAGGACGGAGTTGTTAAAAACATTTCTAAACGATGAGCTTCCTCTCGCTCTTGTCTGGCTTATCCTCGGATTGATTGCAGGACTTATCTATTCACTGGAGATGCTGGGACTGGACGGGACACAGACGCTGTTTTCACCTGAGCGTGCCAGGTCACTGCATATCTCTTTGATGCTGTATGGTTTTTTCCCTTTGCTTCTGTCCCTTTTGCCGTTCGCATTGTTTGAAAAAGAAGGGGTATTGTCGCCGAGTGCAATAGCACATCTGCGCCGTTACTTCGTTGTTTGGAACTTCTTTTTACTCTTTATGTCTATGGCATTGCTGTTTGGGAACATTCGGGGATTACCGTTTTACGATTTTCCCTATCAACTCAACTTTCTCCTCGCATTCAGCGGTATTTTTTATCTGTTTGCACTCGTTGATGCCCTGCGTCGTTATGAAAAACGCCCTTTATGGGTGAATGTATCACTGGTGACGGTCATTGCGGCTCCGATTGCGTTAATCGTTTTGATGAATCCCCAATACGGACAAGTGGAAAAAACTCTTGTTGGACCTCACGGAGATAACACCTTAGGGATGAGTTTTGCACTTCTTCCGCTTTATTATTTGCTCATTAAACTCGAAGCGAGAGAGGTGTTTACTCCGCGATGGCCATGGCTCTGGATAGTTCCGCTGGGGGGATATATTCTCTCTTTGATTATTCGCAATTTTCTCCATTCACTGAGTTATAACGAAGAGTGGTTCTTTCAGTATCTGACGCTGCTCTACCTCCCTCTTTTGTGGAAATGGTGGAAAGAGAGTGCTCTGAGCTTCAGCCATAATCCGTATCTGTTTTTCTCGATACTGGCATTTGTTTTTGTGGATCTGGAGGGGAACCTTTTGTTTATCCCGCAGATACGGGAATTGATCCATCGTAACGATCTGGTCGTAGGACATGCCCACATTGCAATGGGAATTGCAGTCGCATTTATGGCATTGAGCATTGTTCATCGCTATCTTCCGGGGCTATTTACCCGTCTATTCGCTACTCTATGGACCACGATGGTGATGGGGATGGCTCTTGTTTTGAGTATCGCCGGTATGGTGGAAGCGGGATGGATTCACTCCGATGTTCAGATTTTCTTGGGCGCACGCTCATTATTCGGATTTATCTTGATCTTGGCGGTGGCTCAGATCCTTTGGCTTCGTATCAAGACCCGATATGTCAGTTTGATCGAAATGTATCACTGGCTCGGTTTTTTAAGCGATGCAGGGGGCGGATTGATCCTTTTGATTGCGGGGGGATGGATTTTTCCTCTGCTTGGGTGGCATTTTAGCGGAACCTATGAATACGTTGTTTTTGCCTTTATGATCGGGACGGGGATGGTACATTGGGCCGGATTGCAAGCCGATGCAGAGCGTTTCGCCTCTCTCAGTGCTACGATCCGTACTCTGGTCGCTTCGGTGTTTGCCGCACTCTACATGGCGGGGACATTGGATACGATCGCCTTGTTGGTCGCTCTTTATGACGGAGCTTTTGCCTTGATTTATTGGCTTTCTTTACGGGGTAGGGTGTGAATTTTCTCGTTATCGTTTTAGCGTCTCAGCTGCTGTATTACCTTCTTATCGCACAGACGGGAGTCGTCGGAGCCTTTGATTCGCACATTCATGATCTTTATACCCTCCCGATCGGCGGGATTATCGGAAGTTTGATGAGTGCCTATTGGCGTCATTTCAATATTCGGACAGAACTCTATTTCCTTTTTGGGATTCAGATAATAATTTCATGGTTTTATCCGGATTATTCGTTGGGGATGCTTTTAGTATTGGGATTTGTCGTGGGGTATACGACTCCGCTGCTGCTTTATATTTTCCGTTCACAAAGTACATTTCAGCTTGCCTTGGGCTTGGCAATTTCGTATAGTGTGGGGACAGCATTGTATACCTATCCGTTTATTGAACGTGGCAACATTGCGATTATTCTTCCTCTGATTTCTGTAGCAGCACTCCGTTTTTCACATGCGGATCATATCTCTGAACACGAAAAAAGTTCGTTTCATTGGGGAATACTGGCGGTAATGATGCTCTGGATTTTTGCCGATTCGGCACTGTTTGAGACCCTTAGCCGCTCTGGCGGTATGGATATTTGGCGAATGTATCCGTGGATTATTATCCCGACCCATCTCTTCGGAGTATTTTTGGCGTATCGATACGGGGGAGAATTTATGGGGCAAACGCGGGTTATCTGGAGTTTGTTTATTCTCAGCTATGTTTTGTATTGGATTAAAGAGCCGATTTTACTCTCTGTTGTCTATCCGATAGTGATTTCTTATTATAATGTTTTGCTATTTAAAGCGTTGATACGGTTAGCAGATATACGACTCATAGCACTTTCTATGGTTGGGGTCGGTTGGATCGCTTCCTCAATTGCTAACGGGATCGCTATAGAGCATCGCTTGTGGATAGCGGCATCAGTTTTAGGGATTTTCGGGATTATGTATTCAATTTATTACAGGAGAGTATTATGATAAAAATGAGTGTGTTGGCCTTTTTGGCTTGCGGAATGTTGTATGCGGGGCCTTTGAGTTTCGAATCGGGGACGATTAAAGCACATACAGAAGTATTCGGCGACAGTACGATTGATCCGATGGCGAAAAAAGCGACATCCCATTTGAGTATGGAAGCAAATCCTTCGACGTTAAAAGGTTCTATTGAAGTTTCGATGAACGATCTCTTCAGCGACAATAAAAAACGCGACGAACACATGCAAGAATCGCTAGAATCTTCCGTATTTCCAAAAGCGGTATTTGATGTGAAAGAGGTCGTTGCCAAAGGGGGGAATAACTACACCCTCAAAGGGACGATGAACCTTCACGGTGTCACTAAACCGATGAGTTTTGAGGGAACGATTGCTGAGGAAGGGGATAAAGTCCGAATCAAAGCTACAAGTGGATTAAAAATGACCGAATTCGGGATTAAACCGATCAAATTGATGTTCCTGACTGTAAGAGATCAGGTTGATTTGAATGTTGACGTGGACTTGAAACGGTAATATTTTCTTATGTCTTGGGCAATCTTTATCGCGATAGGATTATCCTCAGGAATATTGGCCGGAATTTTCGGGATCGGCGGGGGAGTCTTGATTGTTCCTGCGCTTATGTACATTGCGGGATTTTCTCAAAAACTGGCGATCGGCACGAGCCTCGCCGTATTGTTGCCTCCGATCGGTCTTGCGGCGGTTTTGGAATATTACCGAAGCGGAAATGTCGATTTTAAAGCGGCATTTATTATCGCGGCAATGGCACTAATCGGAGGCTGGATCGGCGCACGGATCGATAATCAGATCGATGCGCACACGTTAAAAATCATGTTCGGAGTGTTTTTGATCTTTATGGGCGGCTATATGATTTTTGAGGCTAAATGATTAGTGTGTACGTGCCGTATTGAAGCGATAAATTTCGCCTACACGAAGTTTTTGCGGATGAAACGAAAAATTGTTTGTTCGGGTCAGTTTCTCGAACCACTCGATCGGCTCACTCAGCGGTTCATCCGAGAGGATAAAAGTTCCATAATGGATGGGGATAAGTGTTTTTGCACCTAAATCATGTGCTGCTCGGAGTGCTTCGGGCGGGCTGGTATGCATTTGTTTCATGATCGCTTCGGGACGATAGGCTCCGATCGGTAAAAATGCTTCATCGATATCGAACTTCTCTGCTATCTCTTTGAAATGCTCCCCATAGGCGGTGTCTCCCGAATGGTAGATCGTATGCTCTGCATTTTGGATGACGTATCCTCCCCACAGTGCTTTGTTCATATCAAAATGGATACGGTTGCTCCAATGCAGACTAGGGACGAGAGTGATAAAAAGTCCCCCGATCATCACTGACTCCCATAGTTCCAATTCAAAACACTTTTCCCGTGCAATATGCCCTTTCAAATACCGCCAAAATCCTGCCGGCGCAACGATAATACACTCCGGATTTTGTTTGAGCAGTGCAAACACAGAGGGTTTGTCAAAATGGTCATAATGGGCATGGGTAATGAGGATGACGTCGGCGTGCAGTACCTCTTTTGCGATGGGAAGAGGGCTTTGACGGCGGAAGAGAGGGATATTTCCCAATACGGGATCAATCGCTATCGTGGTATCTGCGAGTTTGAGCCATACGCTGGCATGTCCCAGCCACAGCGCATATTCCCCCTCCGGCAATCTCTTTTGCGGTATTATCGGCAATGCGGCTGAAGGGGTTCGCTTTTTAGAGAGTGATTTGGAAAACTGCCATTTCAGAATTGTTTTGAGAGAGACTTTCGGTGATGTGTATCGCTGCATTGGGCCTACTGCTGATGAGACCCGTCGCAAAACGGTTTTCTGCCTGATCGTCCGCATCGGCAGAGCCATTTATCGGTTTCAACATCGGAAGAAAATTTTATCGGCGATTTATCGGTTCCCTCATGGTTTCCGTCACAAAACGGGAAAGTGCTCGAGAGACCGCACGTACAATACCAATACTCTTTATTGGCATCCAACGACGCTTTAAACGGTTCGTTTATAAATTTAGTTTCCATGATAAGCCTCCACCGGAGAATAATTAAGCATCATAGCACGATTTTGGTATTGCCGTAAATATAAGCAGAAAAAAAATATTTTGTAAGAACAAGGTCTAGAAAAAGGGAAGCGTTCGCTATACAATACTCCAAACGATAAAAGGTTAAAAAGTGAACAGCCAAAACACTGAACAAGCAGACAGATATCTCTCTTTTATGAATATAGATTGTTACAAGCACGCTTCCGATGTGATCGACTGCATCCTGGAAGTAACCAAAGACGAACGCTATACTAACCGTTTTTGGGAAGCGTTCAAAGCAAAAATCCCCCAATGCTACTATGAGCACAAGTCCGATGAAAAGGTTCTGTATCATATCTGCTCGTCCGTATTTTATATCGAAGAGTTATTTGAACAGAGCGGACATACTGTTGGGCTTGAACTGATGACGACATGCGAATATCAGTGTTGCTAAGAAAAATTATCGTACTTTCTTTATAGAATCACAAGGGGCATCGGAATACTATTCGCGCATTAAAACCGGAGTAGTAGTACATGGAGCAGTTTGCCTTTATCATAGCCTTATTAGTGATCGGCGTGTTGCTCCAAAAGGCCGATGCTCCGGTTGATTTTGCCAAAAGCCTCAATTTTTTTGTGATCTACGTATCGCTTCCCGCGACGGTATTGATCCAAGTTCCTAAAATCCATCTCGATCTCTCAGCTCTCGGAGTGATTCTGACCCCGTGGCTGCTGCTGCCGATTACCGTTGCGATCGTATTCGCCATGACGCGCAATCAGCCTCCTCATGTCCGCGCCGCACTTTTACTCGTCATGCCGCTGGGGAATACGTCGTTTGTCGGGATACCGATCGTCCATACATTGCTGGGCGAAGAAGCCATTCCGTATGTCTTGATGTACGATCAGTTCGGGACGTTTTTGATGCTGTCGCTCTACGGTG
>NZ_JAQTQR010000040.1 GCF_028712165.1 Sulfuricurvum sp.
GTTCAACCATTTCATTTGATGGGTGTATATTAAATAGAGGCATTATTCATCTTTCATACGCGTATGCGATCATTACTATTATGATTAGTTTATCCTATTTCAATATGAAAATAAGCAATTACTTCAAGCGATTTAACGCATCAATCAGCGTGGACCTTTTTACTTCAAATGTCCGACAAATTGCCGCTTTCGACATCCCATTGTTCAACGCTTCTAAAATAACATCCATCTTCTCTTGAGGGATAGCTCGCGGTCGTCCACCGATACGTCCTCTTTTGCGGGCAGCTGCGAGTCCTGCATTAACCCGTTCCTGGATGAGTGAGCGTTCAAACTGTGCCAATGCTCCGAATACATGAAAGAGTAGTTCTCCTGACGGGCTGGAAGTATCCATTCCTTCCGTCAAAGATTTGAATCCTACACCTTTAGATTTGAGATGGGAAATGATTTCGATCAAGTGGGGTAGGGATCTGCCTAATCGATCCAATTTCCAAACAACAAGTACATCTCCATCTTTAACATATTCTAGTGCTTGAGCTAAACCAACACGATCATCTTTAGAACCCGAAGCTTTGTCTTCAAAAATATGACGCTCATCCACACCCGAATTGACCAATGCATCACGTTGTAGATCGGTACTTTGTCGATCACCGTCAGTTGAAACTCGCATATATCCTATTAGCATGTCGAAAAACCTCAAATATTAGTATCCGACTATTATATCATTCCGATAGGGTTTTTCGTATAGATTATTGCATATTTTTAGTGCAAAAGAGTAGGGTATGGGAGAGTATACGAGAAACACTTATTTTTCGTTGTATAGATAAAAAAACATTGAGTTTATGGTTATTACAATTGATAAAGGCTAAACAGATTATTGGTCATTTAACAAGTTTACTTCCGGAGAATGACTTTTTTTGCCTTCAGACTTTCCTTATTCTGCTAAAACAATAACGATTTCTGACATTTATTCCAAAGACGTAATAAATATATATTTAAACATTTCACACACATTTTTTCTGTATATTTCCATAGATTTTCAAATTAACTATTGTAAAAAGGAGAATTAAAGATGTCGCGTCTGTGGTTACTATTACTGCTCGGAGGGAGTCTAAGTGCACTTACTCTGGAGGAGAGCGTGAACGAAGCTCTTCGATCTCATCCTGTCGTGAAAGAACGACTCAACAATTTCCGAGCGACTCAGCAGGATCTGAAAATCGCATCGGCAGAGTATCTTCCAAGTGTTGATTTGCGTGCCGCCGCAGGGTATAACCATGCGGGAGAGTTAAACGATCACGTTAAAACGCCTGCTTTGGAATACACTAATTATGAGAGTTCATTGACATTGACACAGAACCTCTTTAATGGTTTCAGTACACAACACAAAGTGGATTACCAAGAAGCTCGTGTTATGGCAGCTGGATACAACTATCTGGAAAAGACAAATGATATCGCTTTTCGAACGGTTGGAGCTTATCTAAATGTTTTAAGAGCCAAAGAACTGATAGGTACGGCGAAAGAAAACGTTGATATCAATATGGACTTGTTTAATAAAGTACGTGAACTTTATAACGGCGGGTTAACGACCAAATCGGAGATGAATAAAATCAACTCTTCTCTCTCGCTGGCTAAATCTAATTTAACGGTACAAGAAAATAACTATCGTGACACGTTAGCGACATTCCGTCGTATGGTCGGTCGTGATGTCGATCCTATGACTCTTGAAAAACCGACGTTGAAACTTTCTATGCCTGAATCATTTGAGCGTGCGGCAGAGATTGCTATCGATAACAACCCTTCTATCCTAGTAGGACGTTATAACACCAAGGGGGCACAAGCACTTATGGGGGAACGTACCAAAGGGTATTATCCTAAAGTCGATTTGGAAGTAAGCCAATTTTATAACGATGTAAACCATGCTAACGGTTTTGATCAGGCGGATGATCGCTTCCGTGCCCGTCTGGTCCTAAACTACAATCTTTTCCGAGGCGGTGCCGATCGTGCGGAGGAGCAAAAAGGGATCAGTACGATCAACCAAGAAACTCAGACGATGCTGGAATCTAAGCGCGAAGCGTTAGAGGGGATTGAATTCTCATGGAATGCGTATCAGTACATCCAAAAAGAGCTTGTTGATTTGTACGATTATCAAAAATACTCGGAAACGACGTTGGATCTGTATAAAGATGAATTCGATATGGGACGTCGCTCTATGCTTGATTTGTTATCGGCACAAAATGATCTTATAACGTCACGACAACACATTATTAATGCTCAATACGATGAGCTTTATGCCCGTTATCGTATCCTTGATGCGATGGGGCTTATGGTCGTAGCCGTTTTAGGCGACGTCAGCGAGTATACCTCTAAAGTCAATTTGGGCTCGGGTAAAGCGAACATCGTTAACGATTTGCTTCCGGTCAAACTGGATCAGGATAATGACGGCATACCGGATAATGTCGATTTGTGCGACAACTCCAAAGCGGGTGATGTCGTTATGGCAGACGGTTGTACGAAACAAGCTCCAATCGATTTTAGTGCCAAAGCTACAAACGGAGGAAAAAAATAATGAGATCGATTCTATTAAGTTTCGCATTACTTTCGGCTCTAAATGCCGGTGTTTATGATTATGGTTATAACGGGTTGAACGAGGTTACCGACTCTGAAAAAAACAACTCCCTTTATTATGGTGATTTTGAGCGTATTATCCGCTATGACGCGATCGGGTATACTCCGAGCAATCCTGTTAAAATCACTAATGATAGTTCTGAACTCGATAAAATGTATCAATCCATTGATGATTATACGAAAGCGAAAGTGCCTTATAAAATAAGCGTGATCGGGCATACCCGACGCGATAAAGAGGTTGATCATGAAGTAGCGCAAGAGAGCACATTTTTTGGTTCATTGCAAAATACGATTATGGAATCGGTTTCAAATGCGGATGACAATCGTGCGGCATGCGACCGTGCTATAGATGCGATCAAAAAACAGCTTTTGGATCATAATGTTCAAGAAAGCAACATCGTGACAGAGTGCCGTGAGGGATCACAGCCTCTGTATTTAGAAAACGATAAAGATGCGCGAGCCAGAAATTATCGTGTGATGGTAGCACTCTATGTACCTAAGGCTGAAAAGCCTGCACCTAAAGCGGTTCCGGTAGCTAAACCGGCTCCTGTCGTTGTTCCGGCTCCGGCTGAATTAGACAGTGACGGAGATGGTGTTGTAGACTCAAAAGATAAATGCCCTAATACCCCTAAAGGGTATAAAGTGGACGATAACGGATGTCCACGTGAAGTGACGCTGCATATTAATTTTGGGACTAACTTATTTGCTATCCCCTCAAGTGCATATAAAGATATCGACGAATTGAAACGTTTTATGAACGACTATCCGATGTATAACATCGAAATTATCGGTCATACCGACAGTGTCGGCAGTGAACACAGTAATCAGATCCTCTCTGAGAAACGGGCAAAATCGTTGGAGACACTCTTGGTCAAAGAGGGAATTGCAGCGGATCGTATGAGCTCAACCGGAATGGGTGAAACCAAACCGATCGCTTCAAATGATGATGAAGCGGGACGTGCGCAGAATCGCCGTACCGAAGTTAGACTGTACGTAAATTCAGGTAAATAAGCCAATGGCAGCACATCGCAAAGACGCTTTACTCGAAGCGTTGGTAACGTATACCGCACTCTATCATAAGCCATTTAGCGCTGAAGCGCTGAGTGACGGTCTCCCTTTGGACTATAAAGAGGGGGAATTTCTTTTTTCCCGCGATTCTTCCAAATCACTTTTCTCACGCGCCGCTGAGCGCGCGGGACTTAAAACTACATTGATCGAACGTTCGATTAACGATATGCTCTCTCTCCAATTGCCGGTTATTTTGGTTATGAGTGGAGAAAATGCACTTATACTCGAAGCAATAGACAAAGATAAAAAACAAGCCAAAGTGATCTATCCGGGGAAAGAGGCTGCTGAAGAGTGGATCGATATCGATAAACTTGAATCAGAATATTTGGGCTTCGCCTATATGCTCAAAAAGGCATATGCTTATTCGGAGGAGAACAAACGGACGCTGCATATCGGACATAAACATTGGTTTTGGGGGACACTTCGTCTCTCCAAACAAATATATACCGATGTGCTGTGGGCAACATTGCTGGTTAATCTTTTGGTATTGGCAACCCCGCTGTTTACGATGAACGTCTATGACCGGGTAGTTCCAAATAATGCTATCGAAACGCTATGGGTCTTTACGATAGGGGTCGTGATCGTATACGCTCTCGATACGTTTTTAAAATTTACCCGTACATTCATGATAGAAAACGCCGCCAAAAAAAGCGACATTATTATGTCGTCAATTATCTTTCAAAAGGTAATCGATATGAAGATGGCGGCACACTCAAAGTCGGTCGGATCGTTTGCGAACAATATCCGCGATTTTGATTCAATCCGCTCTTTTTTTACCAATGCAACCATTACGGCGGTAGTTGATATCCCCTTTGCCATTATTTTCCTTTTTGTCATCGGCTATTTAGGAGGGATGCTCGTTTTTGTCCCAATCGTCACGATGCTCATTATTTTTGCTTATGCACTTTTCATCCGTAAACCGTTGCAAGAGAGCATCGAAAGTGCTCATGAAGCAAGTGCGAAAAAAAGCGCTATTTTGATCGAAAGTCTCCATAATATTGAAACCGTGAAAACGATGAGTATGGCAGGCAAGATTCAGTACGATTGGGAAGAGAGTAACGGTGAGATCGCCGAGAAAAATCTCCGCTCAAAACTACTCTCCAGCTCTATACCTACGGTTACGGGTTTGTTGATTCAGTTGAGCTCAGTGATAGTTGTGGTTTGCGGTGTATACATGATCCAACAGTTCGAACTGACAATGGGGGGACTGATAGCGGTTGTTATACTGACATCACGCGTATTGGCTCCTATGGGACAGGCGGCTGCTTTGATCACTAACTATGAGGATGCGAAAACGTCCTATGATATGCTCAATGAAATCATTGCCCGCCCCGAAGAGCGTCCTCATGGGAAACAATTCGTGCAACGTCCTGAGTTTTTGGGAAATATCGAATTCAAAGAGGTGACGTTTACCTATCCCGATGAGGATGTTCCCGCATTGAAAAACATTTCATTTGTCATTAAAGCGGGTGAACATGTCGGAATTGTCGGACGGATGGGATCGGGTAAAAGTACCATCGAGAAACTGATTTTAGGGTTATATCAACCCCAAAGCGGCTCTATTTTGATTGACGGATTGGATATCGCTCAGATCGATCCTGCCGATTTGCGTCGTGCGATCGGGTATGTTCCGCAAGATGTTCATTTGTTCCGAGGTACGATCAAAGACAATATCCTATGCCGTTCGCGTCGATATGACGATGAACTGATGCTTCGAGCGGCACGAATCAGCGGAACCGATGAGTTTGTCCGTCATCACCCAAGAGGATATGAGATGATGGTAGCGGAACGGGGAATGGGACTCTCCGGAGGTCAGCGTCAGAGTGTCGGGATTGCACGTGCATTGGTTGAAGATCCGGAAATTTTACTCTTTGATGAACCGAGTAACGCAATGGATCAAACGAGTGAACAAAATCTTATGAATAGTCTTAAACCGAGTATTGAGGGCAAAACAATGCTAATGGTGACTCAAAAGCTCTCTATGTTGGTACTTACGGAGCGATTGATGGTGATTCATGAGGGTTCATTAATCCATGACGGCGAGAGAGACAGTGTTTTAAAACTCTTATCGGGAGGAACCAATGGATAAATTAACAAAAAAACCGCTCACCCCGAAGGATTATGAGTATATTCATTCTCTGAGTGCTGCGGTTCTTATGAGCAATCCGCGTCGTCTTCGTATCGTACTCTATTTTTGGGTCGGAGCAATTGCTATTTTTATTACGTGGGCTGCTTTTGCTAAGGTTGATGAGATTTCACGCGGAAACGGGCATGTGGTAGCAAGCGGTCAAAACAAGATGATTCAGCATTTAGAGGGAGGGATTGTCCAAGATATTATGATAGAAGAGGGGCAGACAGTCAAAGCAAATCAGCCTCTGATCAAAGTCAAAAATGAAAAATCAGTCTCTTCTCTCGAATCCAACCAGCTCAATGTCGATGCTCTCAAAGCTAAGAGTATGCGCTTAAGAGCCGAAGCGACCGGAGGATCGTTTAGCAGCAACGGATCGCCTTATATGGCCGATGAACAGAATTTATTTTATTCGAATCGTCAAAATCTTCAGGCGAAGGTTGCCGGGTTGAGAGAAAAACTCACCCAAAATCGTCAGGAACTTTCCGAAGCAAAATCACGTAAAGATCATCTGAAACAGTCATTAAATATGATTAACGAAGAGGTTCGTATGACCGCCCCGATGGTCGAAAAAGGGGTACGCTCAAAAGTCGATTTCCTCAAACTTCAG
The DNA here is from genome assembly GCF_028712165.1 of Sulfuricurvum sp. Classification (GTDB taxonomy): domain Bacteria; phylum Campylobacterota; class Campylobacteria; order Campylobacterales; family Sulfurimonadaceae; genus Sulfuricurvum. The sequence continues at coordinate 6,429 of NZ_JAQTQR010000040.1, forward strand.
CGTGATGCGAATGAGGCGGAAGATGCGTATCAGTCTACGGTGTTATCGATTCCACGCCTCGAATCGGTCATCGCCGAAACCCAACGGGGGATCGAGGAGGCAAATGCACTTTTCCGATCCGATGCACAGCGTCAGTACAACGAGACTCTCGCACAGCTCAATTCGCTCCAAGCGGATGCGACGGCATTGAATGATCAGGTCGATCGTACGATCGTCCGTTCTCCGATGGACGGTACGGTACAAAAACTCTATGTCCATACCCGAGGTGGTGTTGTCAAACCGGGAGATGATCTGGTCGAAATCGTCCCTAAAGGAGCCAATCTTTTGGTCGAGGTAAAACTCAAACCCTCCGATATCGCTTTCATTTATCCAGGCCAAAAAGCAGTGGTGAAATTCAGCGCGTACGATTTTGCAATCTACGGTGCGCTAGAGGGGAAAGTTACCCTCATTAGTGCGGATGCGACGACGAACCAAAAAGACGAGACGTTTTACACGGTACGGATACAAACCGATAAAAGCTATCTGGAGCATAAAGGGAAGCGGTTAAGCATCATCCCCGGAATGACGGTAAGTGCCGATATCGTGACGGGTCAGAAAAGCGTTTTGGATTATATCCTCAAACCGATCCTCAAAACCAAACAGCATATGTTTACGGAGCGATGATGAAAACGGTTCTTTATACGGATGATATAAATCTGCTCGAAGCAATCGAAAAAGCACTGGATGTAATCGAGTATACGGTTGCAGAGGTTCTTGATGGGTGTTATGAATCAATCGTAGTGTGTGCTTTGGCGGAAGATGTCCGCACCAATGAAGTTCTGATTCGCTCGTTAGTCAATCGTCGCAACCGTGTTTTGCTTTTGCAGCGTTTACCACAGATTGAGCCGGCAAGACATTACCTCTCATTGGGAATTTACGGATACGGGAATGCGATGATGGACCCCCTCTTTTTGCACTCCGCAATCTCGGCATTGAAAAAGGGAATGATGTGGCTTCATCCGGAAATTACGGCAAAAATGGTCGAATTATTGACCCCATCACGTGGGAACAATAGGGATTTTTTAGAGAGACTGAGCGAGCGGGAGCGGGAGATTGCTCTGCTGCTTTTAGAGGGTAAAACGTATAACGCGATAGCCGATTGTACACAGATCACTCCGCGAACGGTAAAGGCGCATGCTACCCATATTTACCAAAAGCTTCAGGTGAAAGATCGGCTTGATTTCGCGTTGCAATATAAATAATTACTTGATATTGTCCAAGGGGACAATTGAGCCTTTTTTTCAAATTATCTACAATTATCATACTAAAAAAAGTCAAACAGACTAAAAAGGATTTTCATGGCACTCGGAACCATTACCGAAGTTAAAGGGGATGTATTTGTAAAAGACATAGCCGGCAATATCACTAAACTAAAAGTAGGAGATGTGATCGAGTCTGGACAGGTTATATTCGGAGCCGAAGAGAGCGCAAGCTACAAAGTGAGCTTTACTGAAAGTGGCAGAGAGCAGACTTTTGTAGGGATGGCTCCGCAGCTTTTTGACATTACGATGATTTCTTCTTTAGCCGATGTAGAAGACGGTACGGTGAATCATAGCAGTGCTAACCCTTTTGCGCAAAGTATATTGACTCCTGAAGAACTTGCGGCGTTGGTTTCAGGCGATGATCAAAAAGGGGACAACATCCCTGATGAGACGACTGCCGGGCAAGAAAAAGTCAAAGACAGTGAATCAAGCGGGGATGTATTTGATGAACGTACCGGTGCCATGACCGATGTCAATTCTGATCTGCGTAAAGCAAAATTTTTCGGTGTCAGCCATGATTATAAACAAGAAGATATATTTCATCGCGATGATGCGAATCGCTTGGAAACTTCATCCACTCAAAATCAGATAACCACTCCTCCGACTACGACTCCTCCGATCACGACGCCACCTATTCCTGTGCCTGATCCGGGATCGACAGTTACCCCTTTGCACGGAACATTGAACTTGAGTGGCGACATTTCTGTTCCGGAGGGAAGCAGCGCATCCTATACGCTTACAGTCACAAGTGCACCAAAAACTCCTCTTATTGTCACAATCTCAGTCGGACATATTACGACTGAAGATGGCGATTTGCTTCCAAGAACAATGACAGTTACGATTCCTGCCGGTTCAACCAGTGTAACATTCGCTATTAATAATAATAACGATACGATCTATGAGGGGCCGGAAGATTACAAAGTTTCTATCGTTTCGACAAGCGGCGGGAGTTATAATGATCTGACTATCGGTACTTCGAGCGTTACGACGACGATCAATGATGCGCAAACTCCTCCAACCCTTAGTATCGATAATCAAACCATCAACGAACAAGACGGGACAATGACGTTCACCGTTACATTAAGCGGTGAGACAGAAGCTCCTGTGACATTCCATTATGGAACATCCGATGTAACTGCGACAGATGGGGCTGATTATACGGGAGTCAGCGGAACCGGGACAATTACGGCAGGTACTTTAACGACAACGATCACAGTACCTATCAAAGACGATTATATTGCCGATAACGGGGAGACGTTTCATGTTGTTCTCTCTGATCCGAGTGCCAATGCTACGATTCCAGATGGTGTCGGCGTAGGGACGATTTTGGATAACAGCCAACCGAATACCCCGAATGATCCAACCGATGACACCATTGAGAGTAATAAAGAGATTATCACAATCAAACTCGTAGCATGTGACGCGAGCGGTGCAGCGCTTACTGATGGTAGCGGAAATTATTTGGTTGCGAACAGTGCAGAAGAGGGGTCAAGTTCCAAATATATGGCACTAGCATTCTCATCAGCTACTGATTTCACTACCTCTACGAAACTTGCTTTACAAACCGGAACGGTTACTGTGGCCTTTAGCGATGTTAATGCAGTCGGTGTAGCGACACAAACTACCAATGATGGAAGCCAAGATTATAAGAACAGTGCTCAAACGGTAAATGTCGGAGAAGCTTTTAGTACGGCAGCATTTGATGATTACTTGTCGGATAATGGTGAGACTTTCAAAGTGGCGATTGATGCTGCTTCGTATGCAGCCAGCGCAACAACGGGGGGATATGAGACGGTTGCTATTAATACCGATCCTGTTACGACTACGATTACCGACAGCAGTTTGCCGGCGATAGTTACTGTTAAACTAGTAGCCTGTGACGCGAGCGGTGCAGCGCTTACGGATGGAAGCGGAAATTATTTGGTGGCAAACAGTGCTGCAGAAGGTGCAAGTTCGAAATATATGGCATTGGCATTCTCTTCGTCCACCGATTTTAATACCACCACTAAACTAGGATTACAAACGGGAACGGTTACGGTAGCCTTTAGCGATGGTAGCGCAATCGGAGAAGCCTCTACGGCAACCCATCCGATTGATGGCAGTAAAGATTACATAAACGATGGGCAAACCGTAACCTTAGGCGTTGCATTTAATACCGCGATATTGGATGATTACCGAGCGGATAACGGTGAGATCTTTAATGTGGCGATCGATAATGCTTCATATACAGCCAGCTTAGCAACCGGTGGCTATGAGACCGTTGTTATTAATACTGCGCCTGTTACTACGACAATCAAAGATGACACAGTTGTCGATCCATACAACAATCCCGGAAGCACAGAGAGCGACACTACGGATACGATTACTATCCAACTTTTTGCCCTCGATGGAAGTGGAAATCGTGTAGCGGCAAACGAAGTGGCAGAGGGTTCAAACCCAAGTTATATTGCCGTAGCATTCGATAAAAACGGAGTAGAGCTCAACCTTGGCGGAACGGTTGATGTTCAATTTACCGACGGGAGTGCGACAGGAAGTGGGACCGATTATGTGTCTACTACCCAAACAGTGACATTAGGAGTAGCCTTTAATACCACAACAACAGATGATTATATTGCTGATAATAATGAGACATTTAATGTTTCGCTTATCGATCGAACCTTCTCCGATGTAACAACATATGAGAGTGTCGTAATTGATACGACTGTCGTTACTACGACAATCAAAGATGACACCGGGACACCGACAAACCTAATCGATGGTCCGGAGCCAACCCACGAAGTGGCGGAGATCGTCCTAGTTGCAACAAATGTTGCGGGAGACATAAACCTAGATGTTGATGGTAAGTTGATTATTGCCAACACTAACAGTACCACAGAGGGAAGCACCTTTTATTATAAAGCAGTAGCTGTCGATGCTGATGGAAAACCACTTTCATTCCAAGGTGGAACAGTTGATGTGGCATTCACCAACGGTACGGCAACAGGGGCTGGCACACAAACCGTTATTGACGGAAGCCAAGATTTCAATAACACAGCCCAGCAAGTAACGATTGGTCAAGTATTTACGACAGCGGCATTCGATGATTACCGAGCGGATAATAATGAGAACTTTACCGTTGTCATCGCGAATCCGACAAATACACCGTATGAGAATGTTGTGATTGATCCGGCCAATGCGACGGTAACATCAACAATCACTGATAATGCTCCTACTACTTTAGCACCAATTTCACCGAGCGGGCCGGATGGTACCACATACGATACGCAAGACACTGTTTATGTCAAAATCACTAACAATGCATCTGTTCAAGAGGGTGGTATCTTAAATCATACGGTAACCCTGGTCGATAAAAATGGTGCCGTTGTGACGGTGCCGGCAGGACAATCGATTGAAGTAACCGTAACATATAGTCCGGATGCTACTGTTAATGGTGATTTCACAGCACCTAAAACGACGACCGTTACGATCACAAACGGCAGTAGTGCAACGATTAGTAATCATACAATCGATGATTTTATTGCGGAAGGGAATGAAACCTACACCGCAACAATTACGAATGTCACTCAAAGCGGGTATTATGAAAATGTAGCAATTTCAACTACGGCAAACCAAGTAACAGGAACTATTACAGATGGTGTTACCATCGGCACACCGGTTAATAGTATCGTCTATGAAGCGGGACTAAATGATGTTGCAACGACTGAAATTGCATCAGGTAAATCACTTGGTATTACGGGAAATGGCGATACCTATACGGTGGCATTTGATACAACTATCACCGCTCCGACTTCTTTAACATCAAACGGAAATGCAATCGATTATGTTTATTCTAACGGTAATAAAACCTTGACTGCAGTGATACATGGAACAGCTACGGAAGTATTTACATTAGTTTTAAATGCGAATGATACCTATACATTTACCTTGAAATCTCCTATTGATCATTTAAATCCGACTGATCCAAGTGTGGGTGCTGGGTATGAAAAAATTCTTGATTTTGGTTTTACAGTAACCTCTGATGGTACTACATCAGTTACTCAACCATTTACTGTCGATGTGATCGACTCCATTCCATCAGCGAGCGATGTAGCGGTAACGCTCGTAGAAGATAATTTGGGTACTGTTATCCGTCTCGGTAATGATGCGTTCCTTGATGGGCATATTACGATCAATGGTCATGATCTCGCGAATGGAGGTAGTACGGCGGTTTTTGATCCGAACGATGCCGCTGTTACAATTGGTAATGTGCTCAACAACGGAAATGGCACTGTAACTTTTACTCCTCTGCCAAATTACAGTAATTACAATGCACATCCGACCTTCAGTTATACCGTCACCGATGTAGATGGAGATACATCAAGCGCCAATGTTATTTTGACGATTACTCCGGTTGCCGATGCACCGACGATGCAGGTAAATCATACGGTCAGTACCTATGAAGACAGTAGCTGGGACGGTTCCGCGTATTCAGGCGATATTACCAAAGCGATTGGACTTGGTTTGGCATTGCCAACAAAAGCGGATCAAATTGATCTTAATGGTGCAGCAACCGGAGACAATCCGGAACGATTGAGTGTTTTGACCTTTAGTTTTAGTGGAAGCAGTGATTTCGGTACGGCAACGATCGGATACGATACCAACGGTGATGGAACACTCGATGGCACGTTAACCACGATAACCAAAAATAGTACATTTACGATTGATATTACCGATGTCGCCGATTACCATCCGACGGGAGCGAGCGGGACGTATCATTTAACGCAGGCGCAATATGAATCATTGGCGATTATTCCGGATAATGATAATGCGACTAATATCAAATTGGCTATCTCGACAGCATCGCATGAAGTGACAGATACGGGAGCATTGCTTTCAACGGATATTGTCTCATCGACCAAAACGGAAAATGTAACGTTAGATGTCAAAGCTGTTACTGATCCGATTGCTCTCTCGTTTGATAACAATGGCGGGCTAGGGACAATTTCGACAACAACTAATTCCAATGATACCTTTACCTATTCGGGAACTCCGAATGAAGGAATCGCCGCAATCGATCTAAAAGCATTGCTAACCAATACATCGGGAACCAGTATTGCTGCTGTCGGTGATCTTGACGGATCAGAGCTTCGTTCGTATAGTGTAAGCGGTATTCCGGAAGGAACCATTATCAATCTCGGTGGAACGACAGCTACTGCAAATGCAGCAGGGGTAGCGACGGTCAATTTTTCAGCTGCTAGTGATAAACTGGAAGACCCGTCATTTACGATGACCTTGCCTCCATATTACAGCGGTACGGTGAATGCGGTTATTACCTTGAGTGTTCACGATACCGACGCGGACTCTACCGTAACCCCTCTCACCAATACGCAAGTCGTCCATTTTAATATCACGGTTGCACCGGTTGCCAATACAGCAACGTTAGCCGTTCAACAAGCACTCGGTTTAGAAGATGCGGGTAGAACGCATGGAAATGACACCAGCACTGGAGCTTCGACGATTGATGCCCCTGCCAATGGGATAGCGTTGCATATTAAAGCGACTTCTTCTGACACCGATGGCTCGGAAACTTTTACGGTGACGATCAAAGGAATTCCGGATAATGGAACTCTCTATTATGGAGATGCTACGAATGGTATTGTTACGATTGATCAAAATGGTGTAGTAACCGGAACGAATGCTAATATATCTGTAACCAACACCGGATTAGACAGTAACGGCGGTTCAGCATGGCAAGTAGTCATTACAAACTTTGATAATACTGCGCCTTTGACATTCATTCCACCGCATAACAGCGATGCCAACTATGTCTTCGATGTAGAGGCGTATACCGTTGACGGAACTGTTAATAGTTCGGCTACGACCCAAACACTTCAAATGAACGTCGATGTGATTGGAGTGGCAGATGTTCCCGTAAATACCGAACTCAATACGGTTAGTGTAGCAGGACATACCGTCAATTATGCGACAAGTGAGCAAGTCTTAGATAGTACCGGAAACCATTTTGATCTTAACTCCGTTTATTCGACACCGGCTTCTATTGCCTCGTATGATAGTGACGGTTCTGAATCATTGACGATCGTTGTGAGCGGTATCGATGCAGGATTCAGCGTAGAGGGTGCAACCTTTATGGGTGGCAGTGGAGAAACACGTCAATGGTCATTTACACAAGCACAATTGGCTGATGGAACGGTCAAAATCAGTACACCTGCCGATTTTAGCGGCACCATGGAGTTTACGGCTAAATACATTACTACCGAAGCAGAGGGGAACAGCAAAACCAGCGATACGGTTCCAGTATCGATCTATGTCGCTCCATACGCAAACGGTACAATCGCATCAGCGACAACGATTAACGAGGATGTGAAATCACAGGTTGATTTCGGCTTTGCTCCGCATGATTCGAACGAAGTATTGAGTGAGGTTAAAATCAATATCGCCGATGTCAACGCCCATAGCGGTGATTTTACTCTCTATTACGGGGATACTGCTACAACACTTGCTTCTGCAGTAGGAAATGGACACGTTACATCAGATGGCACCTACTATGTTCTTGATGCTACAGCAGCCAATAATATTTATGCGCTCGGGGCAACGGATAAAGCAGGCGGTCCCTATAATTTTGAGGTGAAATACACCCTGAGTGATACCGAAACTAATTTTGGGACGGTAGACACACAGACCAATACGATTGCCGCATATGCTCTCAATGTTACAGCAGTTACCGATATCCCTACTGTTACAGTAGGGACCATTGCCAACGATACAGGACACACGGTATCAGGTTCCACGGTCACTGTAACGGATCATACTACGATCACCGTTCCCCTTAGTGTAACTAGTCATGACACCGATGGGTCGGAAAGTGTACAGTATTATGTGATTACTAATGTTCCGGCAGGGGTTGAAGTGCAAGGCGGTTCCTATGCAGGTCATGTAGGTACGACAGATTCAGGAGTATGGTATGTTCCGGTAACTGGCGGAGGAGTAATGGGTGTATCGGGATATCCGCAAGATATCACTTTTGTGGTCAACGGAGGATCGGATTTCCAAACCAGAGACGTAACGATCACCGCGTATACTCAAGATGGTAGCGGTGCAGCGGTAGAAAATGCTTCGACGCAAATCACAATTGTACGGGATGATACCTATCCGACAACCGGAACAGGCGGCACTCCGGCAACCTTTACCCTTAGCGCACAAGCATTGGATGTTTTTGAAGATCAGCCGTTTAATCTGGCATCAGCCTTTAATGTTACACAATCGGGTGTGGTCGCGAGCGGTAGTTTTGCAATCACGATTACCGATTTGCCGATAGGTGCAACGATTAGCGGATATTCAAACTCTTACGAAGTGGGTGGTAAAACTTACTATGTTATCACAGGCAGCGGTAATGCAGCTGATGCCAATGCAGCAATGGCGAATGTGACTATTACACCTACACAAGATGTTAATAATCATGATGCCGGCTCTAGCAATGCAATGGATATAAGTGCGACATTGACCACATACTCGGGAAGTGTTTACAATTCGAGTGATAGTGTCGTCTTTAGTGAACCTATTTATCCTGTAACCGATGCAATGACAATAGCAATGACCGGGGGGACAACAACAGAGGATCCATCCAGTGCCCAAGCGTTTAGTATCACACTGAGCAATGCCAATGACGGAGCCAATACCCAAATCATTAACGGCAAACTGTATCTCCAAGTGACGGAAAACTATACCGATACCAGCGGTGGCGAAACAGCTCACGGGACATTACTAGATGCTACCGGTATTGCCATTACAACGACGGAAACTAATCCTAGCGGTCTTGCAGCAGGAACTTATTATGTTATCGATATTTCTTCGTACACCATGGGATCAACGCTCAATTTCCAATATCTTCCGGGTGAAAATCGCCAAGGGAATGTCAGTATCGATGCCTATGTACTGAATAAAGAGTCTCAAGGATGGACAAGCTATCCGGATAATCCTAATATTGCAGGAACGCTTACCGATACAACGACGCTACTGTCTCACTCTTCTTCTACCATTACAGTAACTGCTGTCGTAGATGGTATCGGTGGCGCTACCGTAATTACGGGAAGCGCTATGGAGGATGCTTTTGCGGGAGGGACTAATATCGTACAGATTGCTACTCCGACCCTTATTGATCCGTCTGAAACGGTTCAAAGTGCAATACTTGATGGAATTCCAGTCGGATTTTTAGTCTATTACAGTACGGATGGCGGTGCAACGATCACGTTGGCTCAAAATGCCGGAACGAGCGCGACATATAGCGGAACGTTTGATCTCAGCGGTACAAACGTCGGGTATAATCAATGGGCAATCCCATTAAGCAGTGGAACATTACCGGCAAATCTATATGTCCAAGCTCCGATAAACTGGAGCGGAACGATTGCCGATGCTGCACTAAAACTTTATATTTCAGACAACGGATCGGCGGTAACGGAAACGATTAATACGGTAAATGTAACGATTAACCCTGTATCCGATGACGTTACACTCAATGCAACTAAAACATTCGGTAATCAATACAGCTCCGTAGCACTCAATCTTAATGCTTATGCAGTTGATGTCGACGGCAGTGAGCGAGCAACTATTATTTTGGTAGCCGCAAGCGGAAGTACAGCCCTTAGTGCCGATGCTTTGTTTACGGTTCATCACACCGACGGCAGTGAATCAGCCGTCAATGCAACGTACAGTGCCGGCACATGGACTCTTAACGATGTCGGTGTCGCCGATTTAGGAAATATTAAAATCTATCACCCAAGTTACACAGGGGATATCGATGTGAGTGTTACGATGACCGATGGTACGGTGACAGCAGGAACCACTGCTAATGGCACCTTTAATCTTGCGCTTGCTTCAACGACATCGATCGATACGACGGCTTTAGGCAATCATGATGATGTGATTACCGGAACAACTGGAGCTGATACAATCGCTAGCGGAGACGGCAACGATACTATCAATGGCGGGTCAGGAGCCGATAAAATTTTTGCAGGTGCCGGAAATGATACTATTATTTTTGATCCGACGGATGCTGTGATCAATGGCGGAGCCGGAGTTGATACTCTCAAAATGACAGGGGATGTTGATTTCTCAGCATTAACGACAATCATAGGAAATATCGAAAAAATCGATCTTACAACTGCTGGTAATCAGACTATCAGTGGTTTAAGTCTTGATAAAATCTTTACCATGACTGATGACAGTAGCAACCATACCCTCACGATTGATGGGAATGCCGGAGATGTAGTATCAACTGTCGATAAAGGTTCGTGGACTCTAGCATCAGATACTACAAATGGAAACTATACAGATCATGTGTATACCAAAGATGGGGGATACACTTTGACACTCAAAGTCGAAACCGTTATCACCGATCATTCAGGGCTTTAAGCCTTGGTATCCAATTATTATAGAGGTTTCGCATGCTAAATCATGAGAGTTTGTATTTTAAACACTATCTAAATGTTATATTAAATTCAGATGGAATCATACTTGAAGTTGAAGCTAATATGCTGGATATAGAATTGAATCATGACTCATTACGCGGTAAAAATTGGTATGAGTCATTCGTTGAAATGAGTGATCGGGAAGATTATATACGTTGTTTTCAAAACTTGTTTGAGGGTCAGCCTGCCAAAAAATATCATTTTAGTAGCGATATAAAAGATTTTAACGGTAAGCATTATTATATGGATTTTACTAGCGAAGTGATGATTAAAGACGAGGAAAAGGTTTTTATTTTGAAAGGTATACCGCACTATGAGAATCACAATTGATTCCAATCAGACAATTTTAAATATAATTTATCTTAGGTTAACCAGTTTATTTTCTAACGATAGTTTTCAGAGTGTGCAAAAATAGGCTTTGCTTATTCGCTTTCTTTTAGAAAATTCAAGATTGGCTTAGCCCATTCATTTATCTGTGTATATTCTTTGGCGATACTACCATCAACCACTCTAAACAAAGGTTGAGGATCAGCGAAATCGACGGAGTTGTCATAAATATAGGCTCTATCAACTATACTTGACGCAATGCAGCAATTACTTATTGATTTACCGTATCGTGAGATAATTTTAGAAATTGGAACATCGTGTCCACCCTCCATAACTCTTTGAGCGATACGGCTGGCATTGATCGTTGGACTTTCTGTACCCACGAAAAAGAGACGGATAAAATACCCTTTTTGTTTTGCTCTGAGAATAAAATCAATCTTGTCATCGGCAGAAAGAACGGTTTCAAAAATAAGTCCTTCACCTTTTTCAATACACTCTTCTCTAATTTGAGTTGAATATTTTGCTGCATCTAAAACAGCTTCTTTAGAGTTCCAGTCCCCAAATTTTTCATTTGCAATATTATCAGGATTGATGTAGAGACAACTCTCTACCCATTCGTGTTGAAGAATTTTAGAAGTGATAGAGGTTTTACCGGAACCATTTGGTCCGGCGATGATGATTAAAACAGGTTTTTTCATACTTTTAAAGCATGGTATTTAATACGCGCTTTTTGAATCTCAACGGCTACTGATTCACTAAGTTGCTTCTTTACCAATAACGCTTTTTTCTTAGCTTCATTTGCGACGTCGTGCATCAATGCACCCAGCTCTTTATCAGAGGGTTCATGTGTTGTCATTAAAACTGCTCTTTCCATGCCCGTCTCCTGATATATTCATTTAGGGTATTCTAACATAACAAATAAAAATTTGTACCAAAGCGGACGCGGATCCTTTTTTGAAGCATAATCATACCTTCTTAGCTAAATAAACCATGACTCTCCACAGAATTCAGTAAAAAAACATGCTAAGGTTTATATAGTCAAAAAAATTATTTAACTACTAAATTTCTACCCGTAAGTTTCATATTTTTAACCATTTCTTCATCCATGAAACAAGACGAGTCGTTCATAATAACTTCAATCTTTTTCCCAAATGCCCTGTTCTTTGATAGCTTTTTTAAAGTTGATTTGTCCATTTGTTTCAACAAAGGGACTTTTTCTAACAAATCATCAAAATCTTTAAAGCCACCCTCTTCCCTTGCATCAAAAATGTGTTCTGCCAAAGCATGAACACCCTCCAAAGCTTCTAGTCCTAAAAAAAGTACATTTTCGTACTTCTCTTCTACTAGTTTGTATTTTGACGAAACACCCGCTTGTACTCTGGAAACATTCAAATTTGGTTCAACTATTTTTAATCCCAAATTTTTTACATCTTTTTTATGAAGTATAACTTCAGTATCAATCCCTAAATCAAAAAATTTCAAAGTTAAATTATCGTTAAATTTTATAAATTTATTATACGAGAATTTTTTAATTATTTTCTTGTATTTAATACTCATATAAGCGATTATTTCAACCATATGATAAGATGAAGCAACGATGTTGACCGTAGGTTTTAGCTCGAACGGCGTTGAGTGTACGAACTGTTTCCAACTTCCGAATGTATAATGATCCGTTATATCCAAAGCATACGCGGTCAAACTATTTTGAATGCTACCAAAACATGAAATGAATATACCCATCTGTCTAGCTGTATGAACCATATCATGCAAAAGCAACATATACCCATCAAACTTTATCTCTTCAAATACTGCTATTTCTTTTCTGATATAGTTTTCATATTTTTCAAGCTTATAATCCTCTGTATATGCAGGTCTATCTTCATACTTCTGTTCAAATTGAGGTAATGTATCAATTTTTTCTCTTAGTCCTGCGAGTGCCTGAGTTAGCAATAGCTCTTTTTCATCTGTGTTAAAATTGAATTTAGTTTTCATCTAAAACCTTTAAAAAAGTATTAATAATCTCATACTCTTGGGGGTAAATGGTAAGGTTTTTCGGAAAATCATTAAAATATAGCGTCTGTAAGTTTGCTCTTTTCTCTTTTAAAGCTGTTTTTGCAGGAACTATATAAATAATTTCCATATTATTTATTGCATTAAAACTTTCATCCCATTTTGTATCTATTAGGTATTGATACTTTTTTTTATAAGTACTAGCTTTTTTTATTTCTAATAAGTCATCATACAAAAGCTGCCCAAAGATATTAGTATCTCTATTACAAATTTCTTCTAGCTGATTATAAATATCAAGCTGCGAGGGCTTGAATGATGTTGAATCTGTTTTTAGCTCGATAAAGGTGAATTTATTTTTTGTGACATTAAACATCAAGTAATCAATATTTGTGGATTGATTTGGTCTTGTAGAAGTGCTGTCTATTGTCCCTTTCTTAATCGGAAATTCTGGTGCTATCATTTTGTACTCATTACCAAATTTTTGAAATAAAATCTCTTCTAAAAATATTGCCAATATAGGCGATAAATATCTCTCTACTTGAGCTTTTGGTGTATTAATTCCATCTGTAACGATAAGTTCCATCAGTTTCTCTAAAAATTGCATTTCAGCTCTCCAAGTCATTTTTAAATATTTTGTTTAATTCATTCACTTGATGAACACTCAAACTCTGCCCTATTTCATATACTTCATTATCTTCTAATACTGCTACATTATCAAAATAATTTTCAAATTCTTCTTTGTGTTCCGTGTGTATTGGGATGAGTTTTTTAGGATTAATAGAAGAAGCAAACATCTGTAAAGCTTCGAGATCAGCGTGACCGCTGGTATGTGCATACACCCAATTATACTTCTCCTCTAATCTTTTTAATATTTCAATACTTTTTTGGTTGTTAAACTCTTCTTTTAAATAACCAAGCCATTGTGAATAGATGATATTAGCATTATCAACCTCTAGTTTTTGTATAGATTTTTCAATAAATGAAGGTGACATTTTTATAAAAAATTTATTTGGAGATAGTTTTATCTCGTCCAATTGTATATGATTTCCATCATCATATATTTTAGATTTAAAGCCTCCAAAATGACTAGGATTTTCACTTATTTTATCGTAATAAATTTTCCCGAAACTACGAAGTACTTTTACATCATCCCAACTCATATTTGGGATACTACTCGATACTATTTTCAACTTTTCAAGTATCCATGCCGTGTACATATCGATAACAAATATCTTTCCAGCTTTTTTACAAGCTCGATATGCAGATACAATCGAATCAATATTTTGTGATGAACCAATCATAAAAGATATTTGATCGTCTGATTTAATCGTTTCGTATATTTTATTTTCGACACTTTGTTCGTCTGGAAAATCATGATTGCTTCTTTGAATCATGGTGCCTTCCATCAACAACACATCCACATTCTTCAATTTTTTATCTTTGATTATATTGTCAAAGAGTTTTGATTTTCTTCCATTGGCTCTAAAATCGCCACTGTATAACACTTTTTGATTATCCGCTTCAACTAAAAAAGCATACGCATCGGTAGCACTATGATCAACTAAATAGGGTGTTATTGTGAAGTCTCCGATATTAAAACGCTCCCAAGCTTTAAAGGTATAAAAATTATTTTTTAAAGGTGCATTGCCCGTAAATATTTTTGTTGCATTCATTAACTCCTTTGCAAGTTCTCCGCAATAAATAGGAATGGTAGTGTCTATATTTGCAATTTCACCAAAATGATCTTGATGTGGATGGGAGACGAGAATAGCATCAATCGGTTTCTCAATCTTAATTTGAGTACTATCTTCTTGCAAAGGTGTTCCATAATCTAATAAAATAGTGCTGTTATTTGTTGACAACTCAATACAGCTTCCACCTATTTCATTAGTCCCTTTGTGAATCGTAATTTTCATAATTTTCCTTTAATATGCGCTAGATTTATTAAAACTAACAAACCCATATCTATATATTCAGGTTGGAAGCCGAGATGTTAAGTAAAAAAGTGAATTTCAGCTAAAATTAATGTAATTTGTTTCATTTTGTAGCAGTTAACGCTAAGGTGAGTGATGTATAGCACGGATTAATACACCAAAGTGTAATTCATTTTACTTGATCTTTTGGCGCATCATGAGCTCAGGATTATTTTTCACATAGGCACTAAAAGTCGTATTCGTCGAAGTGTGCCCCAGCTCCATGGCCACAATTGCCAAATCTTTCCCATCGGCGAGCTCTTTGGTTGCATAACCCCTGCGGATGATATGGCGTCCACTTTTATTAACCCCAATTGCTTTTAAAGCATAGGTGGTGAATTTCCACATATCGACATCGGGCATCTTCTTGTTTGTGTAAGTTCCATTCGCATAGGTGCTTGAGAGGACATAAGAGGGATCGGGAAGAACAGCTCTCATGTAGTTGACAAACGGTTCTATCTCTTCACGTCTCACCACCACTTCGCGGTATTTATCCCCTTTAGTCGTATGATAAGCGATCGTATAAAACAGATGTGTAGTACCATGATCGTCTTTGTACTCGGATGCTTTAATATGCTCCATCTTTAATGAGATAACTTCATCCGCACGTGCACCGCTTAGGCAGTAAAGCAGTACGATCAAGGCATTGCGATAGGCATAACGCTCCGAACTCTTCGGAAAATGCTCTTTAAAAACTTCCGGCCAATGCTTCATAAAATCGATCAGTTCTTCGAGTTCATTTTCGGTGACGAAATCGGTACTTCGTTTTTGGACCTTGATCTTGGTGAAATATTTAAAGATAGGAGTGAAGTCTTTGTTCTCGTTGTTGTTTTCACTGATAAAAAGGAGGAGTTGTTTGAGAACCGTCAAACGGTGTGAGAGGCTTTTCTCGTAACGATAGACGATAGAGAGCTTTGCGTCGTTTTTACCCCTATTGGCTTTACGATTGGAAAGGACTTGATTGTACTCCTCCATTGATATCTTTTTAGCTTCGAGATCTTTAGAGGCGAGATGTTCTTGATACCACATCAGGTAGTTATTAACAAACTTAGCCGACAACCCTTCCAAATCCATAATCGAATCATACTGATGAGCAAACTCAATGAGAGGAGTCAGTGCTTCTCCATAGGATTTACGGGTCTTATCACTCACCCCTTGAGCCACTTTCTCGGTGATGTAGCGATCTCGCCAAGCATCGAGATCACTAACGAGTCCTTTACCGGTACAAAGATCCCATTCGGATAAATCATCTTGAAATTGTTTTGGTGACATTATTACTCCTGGTTGAAGTTTGGTAGACTACAATGTTTCAACATTTTGGTTGAATCTTTTTCAACCGTTTAAAAAAAAGCTGCTAAACCTACAAAAGGATTTTATTCTCTATCCATTTTAA
This sequence comes from Sulfuricurvum sp., assembly GCF_028712165.1. GTDB lineage: Bacteria > Campylobacterota > Campylobacteria > Campylobacterales > Sulfurimonadaceae > Sulfuricurvum. Next base: position 22,897 of record NZ_JAQTQR010000040.1, read on the forward strand.
ACAAACCTGAAATTTGATCAACACAGAATTCGGAAAAAATAGCACGTTGGCTATTTCGGCACAGAGGTACAAAACGCGACACGGTTCTTAAGAATCGCTTAATTACTCTTCGTCATCATCCCAGATATTAGTACTTCGTTCATCTTCGTAAGCAAATCCATTTTTAATTTTTACGTGTGTGTGCTGTTTCATTTCATCAAAAATATTTTTCGTAATTTCAGAGGAGTTATCAGATAGCGCTTCAACAACAATATCTTCAATCTCTTCTTTGGCATCCTCATCCAATGCATCAATGTTTAAAAATTCAATTTCTACTTCTAACTCAACTTTTAGAGTGTATTTCATCTGAGATCCTGTTTTATTTTAGATGATTTCTTTTCAACCAATTATACAGATTTGCTTCTGTAGTATTGTAACGATTGGCTATAAATTTTTGAGTAGAGCCATTAGCCAGCAATGCTTCAATTTCCGGTTTAAACTTGTCAAGCTTACTTTTGCCTGGTCCCTTTGGACGACCTAGTTTAATTCCATTCTCTTTTTTGAACCGCAAAGCCTCTTTTGTACGAATCGATATGAGATCCCTTTCTATCTCAGATGCAATTGAAAATGCCATGGCCATTACTTTGCTTTGGATAGAATCATCTAAATTCCAGTTTCCCTTAACGGCATAAATCTTCATCTGCTTTTGAGATGCGATTGAGAGTATCTCCATGATCTCCAACATACTTCTTCCAAGACGGGAGAGTTCACTTACTATGAGTACATCATCTTTTTTTGCATCGTCGATAATAGCAAAAAGTTTTCTTTTCTTCCAAGATACTTTTCCAGATATCTGCTCTTCTATAAATTCAACATAACCAAGACGTTTTTCATTGGCAAGCTTTAAAATATCAGATTTATTTTTTTCAATATCCTGATCGGCAGTTGATATCCTAAGATAAGCAGTAGTTTTCATAAAAATTTGCCTCATTTAATGAAAATATTTTAATCTATTTAATTATAGTGAAATTATTATCTTTTAATCAATGATATTTAGTGTGTATTATAAGTTAAAATAAACGAACATTTTTAGTATAGGATATTTATGGCAAGAATTGAATTTTTAACAGGTAGTGAAATTAAAAACTTTGAGTCGGTACCAGAATTTAAAAACAGTTTTGAACGAGACTATTTTTTCAAGCTACCCAAAAAAATATATGATCAAGCACTGACTTTAGGCAATGATGAACTATTTTGTATTTTCACCTTGATGTATGGATATTTTAAAGTCAGCAATAAATTTTTCGATTTCAACGGCTATAACGAAGACGATATTCGACATATCTGTACTAAATATCAAATTGAAGTTTCCAATAGCATGGTGCAGCCTTCTATTCGAACAATACAACGCTATAAACAGATCATCAAGTTTTATTTCCAGATTGTTGAGTTGAATTCTGAAATTGAATCTAAACTACAACAACACGCGATAGAGCTTGCTAGCAACTTTACTCACCGTAAAAAGATATTTTATTCTCTTGTAGATTACTCTAAAAAGCTCACTATAGAAATTCCAAGTTATTTTACATTGTCTAAAATTATTAGTGCTGCGTTGAACAACCAAACCGAGAATATACTTGCAGTTTTAAAAATTTACAAAAATGATGAAAGGCTAAAACTTTTAGGTGATTTTACAGATAAAGATGAAAATTTCAAAAACAGATACAACATCGGCAGCTACAAGAAGCTAGGGTATTCTACAAATAAAAAACAGATGCTTACTTCTTTGACGCACTTGGAAACTATACGATCAAAGTTTACTATTTTAAAACCTATCATAGATGAAGTTGGCATAACAGATAAAATATCTCAATATTATTCAAAATGGCTTGAACAAAGCAAAGTGTTACAGCTTACAAGAAAGCAAGAACTCGAACAACAATTTTTATTGCTATCATTTGTAAAGTACCAATACTACATCCGCAACGATAATCTTGTCGATAGATTTATCGCCATTATTCAAAGCACAAAAAACACTCTTCTGCGCCACCAAAAAGATCTTCACTTTGAGAATGAGCCCAAACAAACGGCATTGATAGCATCTTTGGAGAATGCAAATATATCGATTCTCAATGAAGTCAGTCACATTATCAACAGTGACACGATTGATGACACTACAAAGATATCTACACTAAAATCACTCATAAATTCAAAAACTCAAGCCCTAAAATCACTATTTGAAGAGAAAACAACTATTGAAAAGAATCATCTCAACAGATTTGATTTCCTCCACAAAGCCTCTCAATCACTGCAAGGCAAACTCTCTGGTGTTGTCAAGCTCTTAGAGTTTGATGAAAAATCATCCAATAAACATCTCATAAAGGCGATTCGCTATTTCAAAGAGAATAGCAACCTCACTAAATTGGCACCAACTGATTTTCTATCTGAAGAGGAGACGACAGTTCTTTTAGATGATGAAAACAAGTTTCGTGTTTCACTTTATAAAGCATTGCTCTTTATCCACATCAGCGATGGGATCCGCTCAGGCATTTTAAATCTAAAATACTCCTATAAATACAAAAGCTTTGAGGATTATTTAATCCCTAAAGATGAATTTTTTCAAGAGAAGAAAGCGTTATTTACGTACTATGAACTTGATCATTTGGAAAACTTTTCAGAGTATATCGATCCCATCAATAAGAAGTTGGAGCACAGTTTTGAGATTACAAACAGACGTATTATAAAGGACAATAATACCCATTTCAAAGCTACGGCAGATTCATTTATACTCTCCACACCAAAATTAGAGAAGACAGAGGAGCAGCTAGAACACACCATCGCAAAATATTTCCCGCAGGCAGAACTTATCTCTGTAATCGATCTGTTGCATTCAGTGCAGGTAAAAATAGACTTTTTGGATTCCTTTAAACACTACTCTCTACAGAATACAAGAATTGGGAAGCTTGATCCGAATCTCTTATATGCTTCAATTGTTGGGTATGGATGTAACATCTCTTTATCAAAGATGGCAAAAATATCTAAAGGTATCAGTGAAAATGAGCTTGACACTACAACCACATGGTATTTAAACGAAGAGAACACCGTTGAGGCAAATGATAAGATTGTCGCATATATCGATTCACTTGAGATATCCAAACTCTTCAAAGCAAACCAAGATATCAATCATACATCCAGTGATGGGCAAAAATACAATATCAAATCATCAATCGATTCGACAAATGCGGGGTGGTCCCATAAATATTTCGGATTGGATAAGGGAGTGGTAGCATATACATTTATCGATGAGGGTCACAAACTGTTTTACTCGATTGTAATCAATGTCAATGAAAGAGAAAGCGGTTATGTGATTGATGGACTGATGCATAATGATGTTGTAAAAAGCGATATTCATAGTACGGACACGCATGGATTTAGTGAAGTGATATTTGGAATTACCCATCTACTTGGGTTCTCGTTTGCGCCACGCATTAAAAACTTCAAAGAGCAGCAACTCTATGGAACTGATACGCCTAAAGCGTATCATACCAAAGGTTATAAACTGCTTCCAAAACGAAAAATCAATTTTAAGACCATAGAAGAAAATTGGGATGATATCCTTCGTTTCACTCTTACAATCAAATCCAGAAGAACGTCAGCCTCACAGCTTTTAAAGCGGCTTACATCCTATTCCAAGCACCATAAACTCTACACCGCCATCAAAGAGTTTGGAAAAATTATCAAAACAGATTTTTTGCTCACCTATATTGATGATGTTGAACTCAGACAAAGAATTGAAAAACAGCTCAATAAGGTAGAAGCTTCTAATAGATTTGCAAAAGCGGTATTCTTTGGTAATAATGCAGAGTTTATGTTTGCATCCCAAGAGGAGCAAAATATTGCCAACAACTGCAAACGCCTCATTCAAAATGCTGTCATACTGTGGAACTATCTTTACATCAACAAAAAACTCCAGCAGGCAAAATCTCAATCTCAAAAAGATGAGATTGTTGAAGCTCTCAAAAACAGCTCCATTGTTCACTGGAGTCATATCAACTTTTATGGCACCTATGATTTTACAAAAGTTGATAAAAAAGTGAGTGCGATGATTAGTTAAAGATCATATCGCATATTTGAGCGAGAAATGATTTTTAGATTCGTGAATGTACTTTGTATGGGAAAATCGATTCTAAAGGCTTATAAAAAATTCAGTAAAGTTTAAAATTCTTTGTCGTTTTTAGTCCAAACATGTAAAGGTGGCAGCTTCTATAGTGATTTTAAGCTATTTCTAAGAACCGTGTCGCGTTTTGTACCTTTGTGCCAAAGTACCCGTAGATTTGTCTGTCATATAAGAAATAGCCCTCAAAAGTAATCTCCATTGTGGACAGATTTTATTAGTTTTGACACAATTTTTTTACAACTAGTTTATTTCAGCTTCTAAAGCTTTTAAAATCGTGA
>NZ_JAQTQR010000041.1 GCF_028712165.1 Sulfuricurvum sp.
AAACAAGCTCCCTCCAACCAGCCATATTTTCGAACCCATTATAAGCCGTTGTCGCAGTAGCCAAAAATACCCGATAAGCATCACGGGCAAAAATGCAAATATAAAAGCATAGGAATTAAATAGCATTGTTTATTGGTACAACTTCATAACTGTATTTTACCTTTAAATTATATCATCTGATAGCATATGTTTATTTTAAAAAAAACAAAAATTCATTTTAATTTTTTTACAAAGTCTTCATTCTAGGAAATGATAGAATAACCTGGATTAAGAACAACAATGGCATTATCTGGTATATCTTTATGTATAACTGCATTTGCTCCAATTTTGACATTATTTCCAATTGTAATTTTCCCAAATAGTTTTGCGCCAGGTGCTATATAAACATTATCACCAATTATTGGTGCTCCTCTTTTATCTCCTGCTCCAGATACACCTATGGTTACAAGTTGTGAAATAGTACAATTTACACCAATTTTTGCTTTATGCGAGATTGTTATCCCTCCGTAATGACCAATATAAAAGCCTTCACCAATTGAAGTATTTCTAGGTATTTCAATACCCCATAACCTGTCTTGTCTATACATATACAAATATAATGGAGTCAATAAGACTTTAAGTAAAATATTTTGTGCCAATAACCATTGTCCAAACCGTAAAGTTATAACTGCATGAACACCTGGAGCTCTAAAACAGCCGATAATTCGTTTAATTTTATTACCACTTAACATATTATACGTACGACCAATATCTTTAGATAACATGAATAATCCTATATGTGTTGTTTGATGATAGTATACATCTGATGAGCGAGCTTTTTACGATCATACGCTATGGCAAGTGAATCACAACCTAACTGAAGCGAGGAATATAAAATAGGGTCATTTTTGAGCTGTTGCACTTTTGCAATAAAATCACTTTCGTTCTCAGGTTCAAAACACAAGCCCGCATTGTGATGCTCAATAATCTCTTTAGCCTGACCTTCCACCCCAAGTAACGTTGGTTTACGCATGGCGGATGCCTCAAAGATTTTTGATGGGATAACGGTTTTAAAATTATCTTCTTTTTTTAGAGGAGCTAGTGATACATCACAAATGGATAGATACATAGGAACGTCCTCTTTGGAAATCGGATCTAAAAAAGTAACATTAGTAAGAGAAAACTCATTCGCTAAAGCAACAATAGTTTTCTTCATTGCACCATCACCAATGAACAAAAAATGGATGTCTGGATCAGATATTTTTGCGATGGATTGGACAATGAAATCTAGGCTATGCGCAAGCCCGTGTGTCCCGATATATCCAATAATAAATTTACCACTGATATTTAATTGTTCTAATAGTAGTGGATCTTTTGTTCGATCGTAAAACAATTCAACATTTGATCCATTGGTTATAACGTCGATTTTTTCAGCATTTATACCGCGTTTAATGAGATTATTTTTGAATGCATCTGTGACGGCAATGACTCGTGTCGCATCACGATAGAGAGCCAATTCAATTTTTTCTAATATATCGATTACTCGTCCTTGCTTCATTGCTCCGACAGTTTTGATAGATTCTGGCCATAAATCACGAAGTTCAAATATCCATGGTTTTCTCCGTATTTTTGACAATCCCCATCCTGTCCATGTTGTAAAAAATTGTGGGGAAGTCGCAATGATAATGTCATATTTTTGAAATAGACCGACCCAAAATGCCATAAAAGCAAAACTGACATAATCGAGTACCCGTTTAATAAATCCACTGTTAGCCGTGATATAGCTCCAAACCCGAATTACTTCGATCCCATCTATGTATTCTTTTTGATACAGTTTGTTTTTATAACCAGCATATATTTTTCCATGAGGAAAATTAGGAAAACAGGTAATAATTGTAACATCAGTTCCTTCTTTAATCCACTCTTGTACATGTTCATAGGTACGTGTAGCAGGTGCATTGACTTCCGGCGGAAAATTATCGGTAATAAAAAGGATTTTCATAGTGTGATTTCCATACTTAGTGTTTTTTGAAAGGTGCATTCGATTACGGTTGCAGGGATTAGGGTATTAAATTCAGGTGCATAGTTGTATGTATTAAGTGCCAAAGAACTATGATTTTGACATGTAACGGTCACATCGTTTATGAGTATTGTATTATCGTTAATGTTGACTATCGTATCTGGATGACAATGTAAATAGGCGACAGATGGATATGAATTTTTACTTTGGACGGTATCTTCAATTTTAATATGCTTGGAATCAAACGAAAATCTGCGAGTATGCAAAGCACCGATCTTGAGATAACCGTCATGTGTTGCTTCGATTGTGCTTTGACTCTCGGAAAGATGGATGATTTTTGCACGATCGGCAACACGAAACCCTCCCCATACGTCGCTTTGTTCTTTGTTGTCAATCATTACAGTATTATGAGAAGCAGTTGAACGTTCAATTTGACGAAGCTGATTTGATTCATAAGTTGAAATACCGGTATCAACAATGAATGGCTTACCCATAATATGAAGCTCAAAGTTGAAAGTGTCACTATGGGCATGACCAGGAATATAGTCAGGACCAATATTCCCGACATCTAGGACACATTCATAATTTTCTGTAACTATTTTGCGATATCCGGATTTTGTAAGCGGTTGGATGAGTGGAGAAATTTCAAGTAGACGGGCATATTCAAATAAATTTGCTGAAGTTGGGGCAATACCTTTTGCGCTGTCATTAAGAAGAGGTATGGACCCATCCTTGTAGGTAATAGTTGTGAGCCATCCTAACATGAGTGAAGCTTTTTTTTCAAGTGGAAGTAAAAGTTCATGCGTTTTCCACGGATTATTTTTAACGAGGTTAATACAGTCTAATACACGAAAAAGCATAATTTGATGATACATTGGGCTAAGCTCAAAATGGGCACCGTCAGATAAAATTTGTTCCTCGAGTTCTGATAACAGAATTGTTTTTGCTGCAGAGTAAAAGGATTCATTTTGATAATAATAGGCGCCGAACAGGAGAGAAAAACCGTTTTCGAGGAGGTGATTACCTAAAAGATGATATTCCAGATTATCAAGGAGTATATGGTATTGTGAAAACAGAGAATCGTCTATGATTGGGTCCGATATATGGTGTAAAGATAAAAATTTAATCCAGTTGATACCGCGTAATGAAATCGGAAAGGGTTCAAGGGCATCTTTATGCAAGGCTGCTTGGTCAATGAAATTATGTATTAATGTAATTCCTTCTTCTTGGCTGATGGATGTTTGATGCAAAAAATCGAAATAGCATAGATTGTAAGTCCAAAGTTTGCCGTATTCAGAAAAGTTCCAATCGATACGTAGTGAAAAAGTATGACTTTTATTGAGGAATGTAAAGTTCAAATCCTGATAGGATGTATATGAATGAATTGAAGGTTGGAAGGATAGCAATGAACTTTTGGATTGTATTGTAAGCGGATAATTCCACTGGAGGTTGGTACGAAATTTACGACGAAAAAAATAGTAAAGACGAAAAAAAATTTGTTCTTTTTTTAAATAAACAATTGTTTTTAAGAGTTGTAATACTTTCTTCATTATTCAACAAACTTCGATTTGTTTTAAAAAATTGACAGTTTGAATATCTGTATCAAAATCATTGAATTTTGCAAGGGCGGTTTTTGACATCAGGTCATAATCGGCAGTTGCAAAATATTCCATTGCTGAGACAAGTTGATCGACATTTTGAGGTTCGATTAAGATACCGGTTTTATAGTTTTCCGTAATCTCTTGAATCCCTTGCAGAGTAGTTGCTATCACGGGTATTCCTAGAGAGAAGGCTTCAATAATGATTCCTGGATAGCCTTCCCCTTTGTAAAATGTTGGAAGTAATAACACATCGTATCGATTCAATGTAGGTAATACTTGCTGAGAAGGTAATGATTGTTGATATGCTGCCCGGAATTGTTGAAAATATTCAGGTGTATATTTTTCTTCAACGATCGGCCCGTATATATCGATAGTATACTCTTCACCCAACCGGTTGGATGCCTCTAATATTTCATCAACTCCTTTAGCATGTTTAACATGGCTGATAAAAACAAAACGTTTGGAGTAGTTTTTTTCGATGGGTTTAAGCTCAGGACGTTTACGAACATTTGGAAACCAGTACGTATTTGGATTGATCTCTTTAAAAAATGAGACAAGAAATTTCATTTCCATAAAAAGGGTATCAAAGTTTGAAAAAATAAATTTTAGAAGGGCTTTTTTGAAAAAACCGGCATCGTTGTATACGTTTGCTGCTTCCCCTCCAAATTTTCTAAGGCTCGTCGGTTTATTTAAGATCTTGCTAAATAAAAGTATAGGGATAGATAAAATAATGTAATTTCGAGAACTATGAAATGAAACATGGGATGTACTAGGGAGATATCGCAACAGTTGGATAAAAATTGAAATATATGCTGTAAATCGATTAAAATAATTGAATTTATTCGTATCAATCACATTGAAAGAAATACCGTGTTCTTTGCAATATTGAAGTAAATTTTCGAATAATACAACAGCTCCTCCTGTTTTTGAAGGTTCTTGGATATTGGTCATAGGACCTATAAGCAGTAGATGTTTGGTATTTTGTTTCATTTTTCTAACTCTTGCACTAATAAAATCATTTTGCCCCTGTGACTTTTGATAATTTCATTTTCACTGACTATTTTAACGTCGATTATGAAATCTTTTAACTCTTTTTGAATGGCTTCGGCAAATTTTTCAGATAATTTTTGCGTCGGCATTGTGCTGTCAGTTTTTTGTAATAATCGTATTTCGACTTTTCCAAATTCTTTTTGGTGAAATTGATAATACAAGATATCATTTTCGACTTCAGTATGCATGGCAAGTAAAGTCACAGAAATCTTATTGTCTTTTGAAAAATAGAGAAAGTCTTTTCCTCGTCGGCTGGTGATGTTTTTGAGATAAAAAGAATGTTCATCTTCGATGAGTTCCGCTCCGTCTCCCATACAAAAATTAATTAATGGCATAGCGCGATTTACAAAAGAGGTCACCACAAGTTCACCATCAACGATTCTTGGGTAACCATATGAAGAGTAAACTTTATAGATGCCGTTAGCTTCATTATCAACGGCAATAATAGCTCGTTCTGAATGTCCGTAAAATGAGATTACTTTACAACTGAAAAAATCAGAAATCTTTTTTTTCTCTTCAACGGTTGCACCTTCACTCGTCAAAAAGACACCTTTTAGTTTTAAGTGATAATTGTTTTCTTGAAAAAACTCCATGTATTGTTTTACAAGGGATGGGTATCCGTGAATATATTTAATATCATAATCTTTGATAATTTCAAGAAAATCTTTAAAATTTTTATGATTGACTTTATAAATATCTACTATTAGTTCATTGTGGATCGGGCTAAGCTCTACAAGTTTGCTTCCACGTAGCATTTTGCCGCGCAAAGTGAGTTTTACGTCTCTTTTTCGTTCATAGCCGGCAAATGACCAAATGTGGTGTACATGTGCCCATTCAATTCCATAAAGTTCATTAGAAAGCAAAATGGTGGTAGGATTTCTACCGGTTCCGCCCGTTGTTGTCAGATAAGAGTTAAATAGATTGAATTCATCCGATGTATAGTATGCCAGATCTGTTGCAATATCGTATGATGTGACAAGCGGCAAAGACTCTAAAATAGAGCGTGCATTGTTAGCATCGACATGCAGAGGTATGTGATCTTTACCATAGAGGGTATGTTCTCGCGCATAATTTAATGTCTCGGCTAGATGTATATCAAAGAGATTTTTATCAAAAGAGATTTTTGATTTCCACTGTGTATATGATTTGCCAAACAGGATTGAATCTGGAGTATTTTTTAAAAAAAATAAAAATTTTTTCGGGAGACAGTCGTAAAGGTTTTTAAGATTTCCCAACATTAGAGAAATTGCTCCTCATTTAAAATCATCTGAATGAATTTAGGAGTTTGGATATCACTGTCAAATGATTCAAAACACTTTAGCGTATTTTCAGACAAATCTTTATAGTTAACTTCGTCAAAACATTCAACACTATTTTTAATATCATTAGTGTTTTTGGAATGTATAAATATAGCACATTTTTCATCTATCATCTCTTTAATACCTGCTAATTCGGTAACAATAATCGGTAATCCGACTGAAAGTGCTTCGATTATAATGCCTGGGTACCCTTCGCGGTATGAGGGGAGGATCAAAACATCATAATCTTTTAAAATTAGCGGCACTTCTTTTGGATTGAGTGCTCTTTGATACTTGGCGCGATAAGGAGAAAAATCAAATCCTTTCATATCTTCGGCTATTGGTCCATACAGGTGTATTGTGTATGATTCGTCGAGTAATGTTGAAGCTTCTAGCAGTTCTATTACACCTTTTTCCCTAGTAATTGTTCCGATAAAAATAAATCTTTTTTGGAAGGGACCGGAACGAAGTATTTCGACTTTTTTCCGAACATTTGGAAACCAATAGGTATTTTGGTTAAAACTGGAAAAATGGTTGACCAAATATTTGGTTTCAAAAAAGTTGGCGTCTGAATTTTTTAATGTCCATGAAACGATTGGTTTGAGAATAATGTTCAGGGAATCATAGTCTTCTTTAAAGTCCCCACCGAATTTTCTTAAACTAACCGTTTGTCTCAAAATTTTTGCTAATAATGTGGCCACTGGGGCGATAAACATAAAATCGCCAATTGTGCAGTGGACAGATAAATGGTCGAAATGTCTTGATTTGATGAGTAATTGATACCAGATACATAACAGTGCAATTACTTTATTGGGATAGTTTTCTTTGTTGGTATCAATAACGCTGTATTTGATCCCTTTTTGATCGAACTGTTGAAGCAAATCTAAAAACAAGACAATCACTCCACCTGTTTTTGTAGAATCCTTTTTATTTGCTATGGGGCCAATAAGTAAGACAGATTTCATTTAATTATCTTTAATAGTGTATTCAAACTCATTATATCCATCTGTAATAGGTATATTCACCGTTTGTAGTCCATTTTTTTGCTCAGAATGATAAATAACACATTCCTGTTGCAGCGAAAAAGGGTTTTGATGTGTGATGGAGAGGACCGTTTCTGACAGCTTTCTGGTGTTGGTGAAATATATGGTCAGTTTGTTGCTATCCCACTCCAAAATAGAGTTCTCTTTAATATAACGATAGGTTGCGATTTCAGCGCATGTCGCATACCAAATATTGCGCGGACATAAGAATCCGAATATTTTATTTAAACTTTTTATATCGGTCACAATGTTTGAAGATTGTACAGTTCCCCATGTTGTTGAGGGAGAGATATGTTCCTGAATACTGATGATTTTTCGGTGTTTGTAAAGCTGATATAATTGATAATAGGCGAGTAAATTATAAAGTGGCTGTAGATATTTCATATATCGCTTTTGGCGGTCTCTGCTCGCATCGCCTGTGATATAAGATAAGCGGATGAATTTGTTGCCGGCAAAAGAAGTTGGAAACGAAAAAATACGATTTTTTCCAAAGTAATGAGTATCATTTGACTGATAGTGTCCGTTGTCACACCAATATAAAAAATTGCACTGATCGATTATTTCTGCAGAATTTTGAATGGCGACATATCCGCAGTATTTGCCTCCGACGATAGTGACACCGGTTGTTTGTTTGAAAAGCTCAATCCCTTTTTGTGTGACATTGACACCTTTTTCAACTGTATCAAATAAAGCCCATTCGTGAATCCAGTTTTGGCCGACAGTGCATAGATTTGGATTGACATAACGTCCATGATTTGAGCCGTGATGAGCTATTTCATGTCCGGATGCTATCAGTTTCTGTAAAAACTGTTGATACTCTAATCGCTCTCCCAGAGCATACTTTTGGATTGGATAATTACAATTCTCATTCAAAATTCCGTGCCGTAAATAGGGAATAAAGAAAGTGATTTTGATATCCGGATAAAAGTCAAGGAGCTCTTGTTGGAGAAAATGATAGGCAGACCCTTCTTGATCACCTAAATACCCCCAGTCATTTTTATAAGATTCAGGATAAAGGTCAATATAGGCATCGCTTAAGTCATCGATCATTAATACAGCAGGTGCTTGATAGTTATCATACCAAGCCGCAATTTTAAACATAGTCTTCCATTCTAATATTTGGTTCAACGGTACGCACAATTTTTGCGGGTATACCGGCAACTGCGCAGTTAGAAGGAACATTGTGAATCACTACTGCATTCGCACCGATAACGACATTATCTCCGATTGTGACATTTCCAAGTATTCTTGCCCCGGCTCCGATATAAACATAATCACCGATTACGGGAACTTCTTTGATTTTTGATTTACCACCTATCGTGATCCCTTGTCCAATAATACAATTTTCACCAATTACGGTTCGCTCGTGTATTACACAGCCAATTCCACCATAGGCAAATTTTGTATTTTTCCCTATCTTTGTTTGTGCTGGAAGAGAAGAGTTAAAAAGTAAAAATTGAATGTAATATATCACTTTTGGTAAAAAAGGTATATTTAAAAGATATAGTCGATGAGCTATAGCGTGGAAATTGGTAATATTCATGATGTATACTTCTTAATTAGTAAATATTTCATTGAGTTCTTTTTTACTATCGACAGTTGAGGAAAAAATACGTTTAATCTCTTTAGTCTTTAAGATAACATTGGAAAGTCCATGAATATCCTCTACCTCCACCAAATATCCGTTATCACCATCGTGAATCAACTTTGATAAAAAAGGGATACATTTGGTCGAGATAACAGGTGTATTTAAATAAAGGGACTCCAATACCGTATTAGGAAGCCCTTCCCATCGTGAGGAGAGGACATATACATCGGCAAACTTAAAATAGGGATAAGGATTGGATTGATAACCTAAAAAAGTAATGTGATTTTCTAAGTTCAAATCTTTAACTTTTTGCTCAAGTGATATTCTCTCTCCTGAAACATCTTCTCCGATAATAAAGAGTTTGAAATTAGGATTTTTAGTGATAACATGCGCAAAACTTTCAATAAGAATATCAAATCCTTTTTGATGGTGCAGTCTTCCGGCAGCAATGACATTAATATTTTCAGAGTCGTAGGGACTCACACTATTTACAGTTTTATTATCTATATCTTGTTGATCTATCGGATTTAAAAGGACTTTGATTTTGTCTGGATTAATACCATGAAAATTTATGATTTCTTCTCGCATTTCAGGTGTCTGTGCAATAATTTGATCACATTTGGTGTAAGTGAACTCGATGAGATATTTCATAATTCTGCTGAGCTCATTATTTGCAATCAATAGTTTGGGAGAGTTAGGACTACGTAAAATGATGTATGGCTTTAATTTACTCCAAGTTAATGCTACGACTAATGCAATATTTCCTCTAAATAAAGAAGAAAATACTATGTCAGGATTAATTTCAGTGATTTTTTTTCTAAGTTTAAAAAATGAAAAAAGTGTTTTTTTGACATCTAGTATATGAATATGAATATCTTTAGGGACATTAGCCATAGCAGGACCCTTATCGCTTAATGTCACTAAATATACTTCAAAATATTTTTTATCGAGTAGTTTCATGATATTAATTGTTACTTTTTCAGCACCTCCTCCGGCCATTTGAGGTAAGAAAAATAGTACTTTTTGTTTTTTCATCTAGGTCTTCTTTCTGTAATAAAGTATTTAATTATTGGAATCTCTTTTTCTCTGATTCAAAACCATCAGTGCAGCCATAAAGTACCAAAAGAGATAGTGGAAATAACTGATTTTTGTTAAAAAAACAATGAGCACAAAAAACAATGGAAGTCCCCATGCCATATAAAAACATAGTATGAACAAAGGTAACGATAAGACACCATAATCGTAGACAACACGGAAATAGAGTGATGTATCGGTCGCATCAGCTGTTTTTTCGTTTATATCAAACCCATTTCCAAAAAGGAGGGAGAATTCATCTTCAGCTAGCCATCCGTTAATGACATTTGTCCTAATATCAATTTGACGAAGATTGACAGCAGAGTTAAAACGATAATCGTTATAGGTTTTTATCCCTATTAATAAAATACTTGATACTATCAGGAAAATAGAGATCATTTTTCCTTTGTTTATAGATGGATCGATTAAAATTTTATATAACATAACAATGATCATGAATCCAGCCGCAACTACAATTGCAAAAAGAGAAAGTGATAAAAAGTAGCTGGCCAATGTAAAATAATGTAAGCGGGTTAGCTTTCTATTCTCTAAATAGCTCAATACCAGATATGGTAAGGTCGCCATGGCATATGTCCCGGGTTCATTGAAAAGGCTGGTTGGTCGTATAAAGAAACTAGAAGAAGAGAAATAGGCTTGATACCGTTGAGCTTCACCGGTGATAGGTTGAAGAAAGTCAATGTAATGCCCAGTAATGTAATAAACAAAAAATTGTAGGTACCAAGCAAATACAAACAGGATTAATGCACTGTTTATACTGGTAAATAAAAGTTGATGTTGTTTGTCATAAAACAAAAACATAAAGGCAACAACAAAGATATTAGTAAGTATCAAGACGATAAAAGTTAAAACTACCAAGGGAGCTGTATTCAGCACATATAAAAGATAGATGATAAAAATGAGGGTAAGGGACAGGAAACTATTAATGTAAGATGTAGGTACTGGAAAAATTATTTTTAAATTGCTTGTAAGCATCAAAGTACCTACTAGAGCAATAAGTACTTCTCTCATATGTAGATTTATTTGCCATGGGATATAAACTGCCAGAAGAATAGAGAGGATAGTTACGAACATGTAGTTACTCTACAGTCTGTTTGGATAACGGTTTCCCATTGGGACATAATTGATGGAAGACTTAATGTATCATTGATCTTGAGTGCTTCGGATGAAAAATATTTGCGTAGCTCAGGGTCATTTGCAAGTTCAATCATCTTTTCAGCTAGACACTCTATATTTAGGTATTCAACCAGTATTCCATTTTGATTATTTACAATAATATCAGCCGGTCCCGTAGGACAATCGAAACTGATACATGGTAATCCTACCCCCATTGCCTCGCATAAAGCAACAGGGAAGCCTTCGAATCGTGAGGACATAACATACACATCGGCATCTTTTAAAACCGAATAAGGGTGTTTTACTCGTCCTGGCATATATACTTTATCTGCAATTCCGAGCTGTTCTGCATAATCAGTTAAATCACGACGCAATTCACCTTCACCTAAAATAGTTAGACTCCATTCCGGTTTTACCTTGGAGACAAGTACAAATGCTTCGAGGAGGTAATCTAACCCTTTTTGTCTCGTTAAGCTTCCAATGGCAATAAAGGTTGGTTTAGAGAGAGTTACTTCATCTGAATCAGAAATAATTGTAGGAATATTTAATGGATTTGGGATAATTCTAATCTTAGATTGGAGTGTGGATGGATAGTGTTTGACAAGATCTTTTGTGAGTAATACGATGATGGTTGCTAATTGATGATAAGCGAATGATTGAAAGAATCTCCATGGTTGAGGTAATTTTCTAACCATAGCAGGATTGTTATGCTCTTCAATTACTACAGGAATTTTCAATCCTATCGATGATAATAAAATTCGGACATTTGAAATATCCATATGGCTTATGACAACATCGGGTTGGTTTGTTTGAATGATACGACGAAGTTGCAGTAAGCTGGAAAGATTTAAAAATATTTTTTTAATAAACGAGAACCCGGCTGTAGAAAAGTTTGTTGTTTGTCGTTCAACACGTGAATCAATTGCAAAAAAATCTTCTTCGATAGGAGTATCTGTCAAAAGAATAACATGATATTTTTCTGCCCAATAATTAGCCATAAGGCTTGCTACTTTTTCAGCTCCACCTGCAGTCAAAGAACTAACATAGATTAAGATTTTCATATATTTCCTTGCAGCTGTTGTGTAAAATGCTCAACTAAAAATTTCTTTTTTTCTACAATGTTTAAATGTTTAGTTTGAAGAAAAAGGGGTTCATTTTTTTCAATATATTCTGAGAGTGAGCAAATATATTTAGCAGGAACCCCAGCATAAATGCTGTTATTAGTAAGTTCACCTTTCACAACACTGCCTGCACCTACTATAACATTGTCGCCTATGGTTGTTCCGGGCATAATAATTGCTCCCCATCCTATAAAAACATTATTACCGATATTGATCGGCTTAATCAAGTCGATTTTTTTGTATTTTTCATCGTATTGTCTTATCACACTGACTGCTCCGTCATGTGTGACGAAACTAACATCAACAGAGGTTGCGACATAATCTCCCATTTTGATCAGATAGGGTTCACTGCCAAATTGTTTTGTTCTAAAACTGCAATGCGATCCAAATCGGACTCCACGTGATTTTGCATATTGGTTTGGATGAACAAAGGAACTTTCCAATATTTTTCGATATATTTTATTAAAGATGAGTTTAAAAAATTTCATTTCATTCCATTTCTTGAATTGTGATATTCTATCTTAGTTTGAACTCGGTTAAAATTGTATTTATAAAAGCTTTAGGATATAAAAACAGAAATAATGTGGCATATTTCATAAAATAACCAAATTGTTTTTCTTTGAGAGAAGTTATTACAGTTAACATATATTTTCTACTTAACAATTTGTCGATTACATCATCAATTTCAAAATCGGAAAACTCTTGTTGTAAATCTTTGTAGTAAGGGATAAAGGCAATATGTTTATCCATTCTATCCAATGTAGATTTTACCATTCCTGTTGTTAGAATACGATAGACTGAAGTGATTTCATTACTATAGTACAAACGGCCAAATTTTGCCATATACATAAATAATGGTGTGTCGCCAACAGGGTATTGTTTAGAAAAATAATAAGATAAATCAACATTTCTTAGAACTACTGAAGCTGTCGGAACAATTTTTGTCATAAGTATTTGAGCGACCGTTACTTCCCCGCTCGGTATTTTTTCCGTGTGTAATCGTGTATCAATTACAGTTCCATTATGATCATAATCTTTAATTTCTGCATTATGAAAGATGAGTGAGTAGTCAGGATTTTGCTCTAAAAAGTTTATTTGACGTTGAAGTTTTACTGAAGAAGTCCAATAATCATCCCCCTCACATATTGCAATATATTTACCGATTGAACGGTTCATAACTGCTGGGAAAGGCTGGAACCCTTTTGAATATTGGTTAGAAGATTCAAAAATAGGTTTGATGATATTCGGATATTTGTCAGCATATTGTTTAACGATAGCTGGCGTTTTGTCGGTAGAATAATCATCTCTGACGATGATTTCAAAAGCGAAGTTTGTTTTCTGCATTAAAAAACCATCGAGTGCATCGGCGATATAAGGCTCATGATTATAGGTCACACAACAAATACTGACCAGAATATGGTTGGAAGACCAGTTTTTCATAATCTCATTTTCAGATATACTGATCATTACGATGTTTCTTTCATTCGGATAATTTTTTTGTAATACGGTTGAATTTGCTCGAGTATTTCTGCAAACGAAGTTGTTTTAAACACCCATGACAAAAAGAAATAATAGCAAAGATATAATATACCCTGTATTAAAAACATTAAAATCAGTGATATATGAATGTGTTGAACAGAAAAAATAGTTATCGTTACTGATATAACGGCTATAGAAGCTTGTGATAGAAGAGGACGTATAAACAATCTACTTGGAAGATGGATCTCTTTCGAAGCTGCAAAAATATTTAAAGCAACACCAATTACTGAAGTAACGATCAGCCCATAAAGAAATGGATCCAGTCCGTAAAAGTATAAAACAAAGAAGTTGCCTACAATTAATATTTTTTTATAGATTTCTAAACGTAAAAAAGCTTTTGAATTGCCACGGCTGCTTAAAATATTAACGAGTAAAGCACTGATTGGATAGGCAAATCCACTTAGTGCAAGGATTTTAAAATAATAGACAGATGGCTCCCATTTTGCACCAAAAATAAGGACTATTAATTCATTTGCAGTGACATACAAGCCTCCTAGAATTAAGAAATCTATAAAACAGATAACGGCAAAAGCCTTTCTTATAACATTTTGAAAACGGATTAAATCTTTTTGAATTTTGCTTAAAACGGGGAAAAGAACTGCCATTAAACTGCCGGAAGAGTATTGAATAACAATTGAGTTTAGAGACATGGCTTGTTGAAAAAAGCCAAGAACAGCCGGAGAAAAAAGTTTTCCTATTAGTATATAATCAAGTCTTGTAAAGAGTGTCTCCAAAATACCGGATAAAAACATGCGGAATCCAAAACCCCATAATTGGAATAGTGCTTTTAATGAAAACTGAGCTGTCGGCCGCCATCTGGCAGCACCCCAGACTAAAAACGCATAAATAAATCCTTGTGACAATACTTGTGCTACCAGACTCCAGACACCTGCATTATTAAACGCTAATGTGATTCCGATAATACCGCTGGTAAAAGAAGAGATGAGATTGAGCTTTGTCATAAGTGCGTAATCTAATTCTTTTCGTAACTTAATATTTTGAACACTCGAGAGGGCATCAATAAAAAATGCTAAAGAGATCACTTGGGCTAATGGCACAATATCGGGATTATTATAGAATTTACCGATACTAGAAGCCGAAAAATAGACAATCAGTGTCAGAGCGAATGCCGATACAATATTGAAATAAAAGACAGATGAATAATGGATAGGTAAAATATGCCGACGTTGTATAAGCGCCGATCCTAAACCAATATCTGAAAAAATTTGCGCGATACCTACAATTACCATGATCATCGCAATAAGACCAAAATCGGAAGGTTCCAAAAGACGTGCCAAAAAGATCATAACGATAAAACTTATGCCATTTTTGGCAAATTTACCTATTATGTCCCACAAAAAGGCTTTTGTCCCTTTTGATTTTAAGTTGTTCATGATCAGAAAGTTTATACTAAAGTATATGCATCGAGCAAAGTATGGATTTCTGAGATACTGTTGAACATCATTACATCTACAATTGAGAGATTCGGAATAAAATCCAAATCAAATTGCGGATATTCGATGTGATTCATTGAAATAAAATTTAAAGTTATCCCATGGTCCAAAAAGCTCTCTTTTGAGTAGAGCTCTTGTCCGCCGATAGCATTGATATAGTGGGTAGCACCAAAGAGTTCACACATGTGGATTACTTTTTCTTCTCCGCGCAATGAATCATTTTTAACATAATCGCTAGTGTAAAAAATTCGGGTATCCAACTGTAGATAGTCAGCGATTTTTTGTATAGAGTTTCCTATGAATTTAGCAAGGTTTTTTTCAGGAAAACGTAGAATTTTCTCAAGAAGAGGGAAAACTTCATTAAAATGGGGTGCTTTGGCATAGGCATGCCGAAATTGAGTGAGGAGCATTTCCGAATTGTTTCCCACTTCAATTTGATTAATCAGTTTATTTTGACTGGCTCCGATAAGTTCTAAGGTAAAACGTTGAGCTTGACCGTTTAGAATTATAGTATTTCTGTTGATATAGCCCTGTTTAAAATAATTGACATCATCATAGATTCCATAGCTTTCAACTGCATGAATAAGTTGCCAATACCCAAGGTATGGAAATAAATAAGGCTGCATGATCCCGCATTTCATTATTCTGCTCCATTGAGAAATTTTAAGGTGCTTTGAACAATCTTACAAATGCGGTCTTGGTCAGCAGATTCCAAATCAGCATACATCGGTAAACATAGGATGCGTTTTGCGATATCTCTAGCTATAGGGCAATATTGTTTTGGTTCTATATACTTTAGAGTATCCAAAGAAGGATAAAAATAGCGTCTAGGAAAAATATCCTGCGCGTTTAAAGCGGTTTGGATAGTTTTTAACTCATTTTCACTTTTCAAGACGATTGGAAAATAGCTGAAGTTTTGTGAAGCATGAAGATTTCTTTTTTGGAATTGCACAATATCTTTGAGTTCATTCTGATATATGTTTTCAACAGATGCTCTTTTTTCACGAATTAACTCCAGATCATCTAATAGACATAATCCCATAGCAGCTTCAAATTCATTCATTTTAGCATTGGTACCCAGTTCAGGAATGGATTCAGTGTCTTCAATGCCGAAGTTGATCAGATAGCGTGCTTTTTGCACCAAGGTATCATCATTGATGATCAGAGCACCCCCTTCAATGGTATGAAAAAGTTTGGTAGCATGGAAACTTAGGGTTGAAATATCTCCGTAATTGAGTAAGCTTTGCCCCTTATATTGGACACCAAACGCATGCGCAGCATCATATATTACTTTAAGCCGATGCTTTTTGGCGATATGTTCAATGGTCTCAACCTCACAAGCATTACCAAAAACATGTACTCCTAAAATAGCGGAAGTATTTGGAGTAATTGCTTCTTCTATGTGATTAGGATCGATATTATAGGTCAAGGGATCAATATCGGAAAATATTGGGAGTAAACCATTCGTCACCAGTGAACTCGTGGTTGCTACAAAACTAAATGGGGTAGTTACGACAAAGCCGCTGATGCCAAGCGCACGATAAGCAATTTCTAATGCTACGGTTCCGTTAGCAACTAAAACAATATTTTTTACACCTAAGTATTCCGCTAACCGTTTTTCAAGTTTTTGGACTAGTGGTCCTCCGTTTGTAACCCAGCCATTTACGTATATTTCATCAATATAACGTTGGTACTTTGCTTTATCCGGTAAATAGGTTTTAGTTACAGGAATCATGATTTTCTCATTTTTGATATTAATATGTGGCGACAGGTTCTTACAAAATTTCTTAAAACAACGCTATTTTTAATACCGATTAGATGTGTCAATAGGCGAAATTTTTTGTTACCTACTGGAATAGGATTAGAATAACCCAAAAGATGGATTTTGGCCAGAACGTCTGGAACTAATTCAGGAAAATTCAAATAAACGTTTTGGATAAACCGGGAATATTGTCTGAATAATGCCTCTTTTAGTTCTTTGCTATCAGGATGAGTGTTTACAATAAGGAAATACGTTTCATATGACTCAAATTGAGACCGATAGTGTTTTGGAGTTCTTGTATTGTTTAGACTGAAAATGTTGTCCCGTCTATAATGACATAGAGCTTTAGGTTCATGAACGATTTCATTACAATGGGCAACTAACCTGCAAAGAAATTCTCCATCTTCATTTAATATCCAATCTTCATTCCATGGCCCACTTTCTAGAATGAGTTGTCTTGGAATGAGCAATGAACCGATTTGAAGCATTCCTCCAAAATTCCAAAAGTCAATGAGAAACTCTATGGGATTCTTATAACTTTTGAAATAGGGGTAGGTATGTTTTTTTCGAAAAGAGGTTGCGGTACTGAATTCTTCGATGCTTCCTATGAAAAGAGCTTTGTCTGTATACTCCTGAATCTGTTCCATTTGCAGTGCAATTTTATCTGGCTCTAATAGGTCGTCTGCATCAAGGTATTGGATATAGTTTCCGCTTGAAAGTTTAAATGCGGCATTACGTGTTTTTCCAGGGCCGCTGTTGGATTGGGTATACACATGGACACGATCAGATTCAAACTGTTTAGCAACGTTATAGCTATCATCAGTTGAACCATCATCAACAATTATGATTTCTATGTTTGGGTAAGTTTGAGCGAGTACAGACTGTACAGTTTCCCCAATGTATTTTTCAGTGTTATATAGGGGAATGAGAACAGATACTTTTGTATTATTAGACATGGTATTGTGTACTACACTATTCTAGATGATATATCAAAAGGACATGATTGTATCAGTTTATCTAAATCGATTTGAATTTTGTATGAGTCATTAAACAAAAGGTTTAATTCATCAAGAGAGGTATCCGCATTAATCACAAACGCCTCAGTATCTTTTCTTTTTACAGATAAGAAATAGTCTAGAAATTTAAAATCTCCTCCATGTAATTTATTTGATAGTTTTATCCATTTTGCGGGTATCCCATATGCGTCGGCAGTAATGATTCCATGTAATGAACTGGAAACAACCTTTTCACAACTTAGAATATCATCTATAAAACCAAAAGGATTTGATTGCGATACATCAATTATTTTTATTTTATTGTTATTCATATTATTCTGTAGCCAACTATTGTCTTTATCAAAATAGTGTGCGATGATTCCTAAGGAATAAATTTTTTTTATTTTTGGATTATACAGTTTTGGTAATAGCAAAGCAGGATCCCCATAAACTTCTGGACAATCAACCCCTGCATCAAGAAGTTTTTTACGTGTTTTTGGACCTCTTACAGCATGTATTTTTAAAGGTCTTTCTTTGAACATATCGGTTTCAGAAATAAATCCGCTGCCCCAAACAATAGAATTTTTGTTTACTCTTCCAAGAATTGATCCAATTACAAAATAGTGTTGTTTATTATACAAAAATGGTTCAACCTTTGTTACATCTTTATGGCTAAAGTGTTGAATAACAAGAGGATTTATAGCATCCCCAAAATTATAGACATCACTGTACCAATACGCACGCAATGCATTCGGTTTTAAAATATCATTTATTCTGTACTTGATTCTATTTGAATTAGTTTTGATAATTTTCAGCAATTTCTTGATATTTTTTTTCACGTTTTATCCTTCTTTTGATGTAGTCATATAATTATTTACTAAATTAATAATAAAAATATGCAATGGGTTAATGTTCCTTGAAAAATTAAATGCCGTTCTCATCTCTTTTTCCTTTTAAGAAATAGTTCCAATGCGAATTGCATTCCTTGCATTTTTAAAAGTTTATTTATAGCCAAAAAATAAACAATATAAAATAATGACTTGATGGTTAGATCTACGATAGGGTATATCTTTATTGTATATAAAATCGAAATCAACAAAATCCCAATAATTGCTAAGATTGCATGTGACATAAAGGTTAGAAATAATTCACGATAATTTAGCTGAATTTGTTTGGAGGAAAAGTACATGTTTATATTTATATATAGAAATGAAAAAATTGCCATACTGTATAAAAAACCTATAAGACCGAATTGAAATCCAATATAGAACGTGATTAGTATTAAAAAAAATCTCAATAATTTCAATTTTAAAAATAATTTTGAATTACCTTGACTTGTAAGTATATTCACTAATATTGCACTCAATGGATACATATAACCACTTAACAGAAATAATTTAAAATATTCTGATGCGGGAAGCCATTTTTCTGTAAAGATTATGATAATAATTTCATCTGAAGATACATATAGGATACCTAGTAAAATAAAAACTATAAAACATAAAACCGAAAATGCTTTGACAACAATATTTTTTAATCTTTCTCGATCATTTTTTATGCTGCTTAGCACAGGAAATAGCACACTCATCAATGCACTAGAAGAGTATTGGATGACCATTGAGTTGAGTCGTTTTGCTTGGTCATAAAATCCTAGAATCGCGGGGGAAAAGATTTTTCCGATAATTATTATATCTAACTGTGATATTAATCTTTCGATTAATTCAGCTAAAAATATATTTAATCCAAATGACCAGAGCTGCCGAAGAGCTTTAAAAGAAAACATTAGTGCAGGTCGCCAGGTCGAGAATGACCACAGAAAGATACTGTTAAAAAAACTTCGACTTATAGCTTGAGAGACTAAACTCCATACACCATAGCCTGCATAAGCCAATATAATACTGATGATTCCACTTAAAAGAGATGATCCTATATCTGCCTTGGCAATTATTGCATAATTTAGTTCTTTTCGAAATTGGTATATCTGGACACTATTAAAAGAGTTAATTAAAAATATTATTGATAAAACTTGCGTAATAGGGATTAGGGCATTGTTTTCATAAAAGTTGGCTAGTGGCTTTGCCAAAAAAAAAGTGATGACGGTCAAAAGAAGACCAAGAATTAAATTGACATAAAAAACTGAGTTATAATGGACTGGCAAGAGACGTTTTTTCTGAATGAGAGAATCTCCTAGACCAATTTCTGTGAGAAGCATAGAAAAAGTTATAAGAACCATGATAATTGCGATAAGTCCAAAATCGGATGGCTGTAAAAGCCTTGCCAAGATGATCATTACGATCAAACCACTGGCATTTTTGGCTAGTTTGCCGAAATAATTCCATGTTATGGCTTTTAGTGTTCGCTTTTTTAGCTCAGACATAAAATATTTTATACCATTCGATGAATTTAGAAATTCCATTTTCAAGTTTGGTATTAGGATGATAGTCGAAATGATTGATTAAATCATCTATGTTAGCATAGGTACTTTGTACATCACCGTCTTGCATCGGCAGCATAATTTTTTCTGCTTCTTTCCCGAGTGCAGATTCTATCGTTCCGATGAATTCCATTAATGATACAGGTTCATTATTTCCGATATTGTAGAGACGGAAAGGAGCACTTGAGCTGTTTGGATTCGGTTCATATGGGTTCCAATCAGGGTTTGGTTGGGCAGGTTTGTCAATTACATTTATTACGCCACTAACGATGTCATCAATATAGGTAAAATCACGGCTCATATCACCAAAATTAAATACTTTAATCGGACGCCCTTCTACTATTGCACTGGTGAATAACATTGGAGCCATATCAGGTCTTCCCCATGGACCGTAAACGGTAAAAAAGCGTAAACCTGTTGTTTGTATACCGTAAAGATGACTATATGCATGTGCCATCATTTCATTTGACTTTTTAGTCGCAGCATAAAGGCTAACCGGATGATCAGTATGGTTACTCGTTTGGAATGGCTGAGATTTATTTAACCCGTAAACGGAAGAACTAGAAGCATAGCAGAGGTTTTTGATCCCATTATTACGGCATGCTTCAAGGATATTTATGAATCCGACGACATTACTTTGGATATAGGCATCCGGATTTTCAAGTGAATAGCGTACGCCTGCTTGAGCTGCGAGATTACATACTGCATCGATGGATTTGTCAGCAATTAATGCATTTAGGTTTTCTTTATCTTCAAGGGCAAGTTTAACAAAAGTGTATTTAGGATAAGTTGTTGAAATCACCAGTTTGTTATATTCAATAGCATCTGTAGAAATGCCAGTATCGGCAAGTCTGGCATACTTTAGATTAACATCATAATAATCATTGATATTATCTATCCCGATGACCTCATCACCACGTTCTAATAGCTTTTTTGCCAACGCATGTCCGATAAAACCGGCAGTACCCGTAACTAATATTTTCATTTTATACCTTTAGTCATTGCCGAATAAATCTCGTGTATAGACTTTATTTTGCACATCTTCTAAATCATCTGAGTGACGATTGGCGATGATTACGTCCGATATTGCTTTGAACTCATTCAAATCACTAAAAACACGTGAGTGGAAAAATTCACCTTCTTTAAGAGTAGGTTCATAAATCACTACTTCAATTCCTTTAGCTTTGATTCGTTTCATAATTCCTTGAATTGCAGAAGATCGGAAGTTATCGGATCCGGCTTTCATGACCAAACGATAAATTCCTACAATACGGGGATTACGTCGGATAATACTGTCTGCAATAAAATCTTTACGAGTACTGTTGGCATCAACGATAGCTCTTATGATGTTACTCGGTACATCGGCATAATTAGCAAGGAGCTGTTTCGTATCTTTAGGAAGACAGTATCCGCCGTATCCAAATGAAGGGTTATTGTAATGGTTTCCGATACGTGGGTCGAGGCCGATACCGGTAATGATTTGGCGTGCGTTTAATCCATGACTTTCAGCATAGCTGTCTAACTCATTGAAATAGGCTACTCGCATGGCTAGATAGGTGTTGGCAAAGAGTTTAATCGCTTCGGCTTCAGTGCTGTCGGTAAAGAGAATATCAATATTTTCTTTGATTGCTCCTTCTGCTAAAAGAGAGGCAAAAACTTGAGCTCTTTCGCTCTGTTCCCCGACGATAATACGGCTAGGGTAAAGATTATCGTAAAGGGCTTTTCCTTCTCGGAGGAATTCGGGAGAGAAAATGATGTTGTCCGTCTTAAACTGCTCACGGAGTTTTTTGGTATAACCTACCGGGATAGTCGATTTGATCACCATCACTGCATCTGGATTTATTGTAAGGACATCTGTAATGACATATTCAATAGAACGGGTATTAAAATAGTTGGTCTCAGGATCGTAATCGGTCGGGGTCGCGATAATGACGAAATCAGCATTTTTATAGGCTTCTTCTTTATCCAGTGTCGCTTTAAAATTTAGATCATCTCTTTGAAGATACTCTTCTATTTCTTTATCTTCGATAGGTGACTTTTTAGCATTGATCATTGCCACTTTTTCAGGAATGATATCGAGGGCAACCACTTCGTTGTTTTGTGATAATAAAATCCCGTTTGAAAGTCCAACGTATCCAGTCCCAGCAATAGCTATTTTCATGATTTTAAAACCCCGCATGCATCTAAAATTTCTTTATTAACGCAATCAAGATGTTTAAACTCTTTGTGACTCACGAGGAAAACAATAATATTTGCTTGTTCTATCGCTTTTTCATAATTTATGATATCAAATTCTTTAAAATTGTCAATATTTGGTTCAACAGCTAAGATGCTCATCCCTTCTGATATGAGACGGCGTGTGATGAAAAGTGCAGGAGATTCACGTAGATCATCAATATCCGGTTTAAAGGCTAGCCCCATGCATGCTATTTTAGGTTTTGTACCATGTGTATTTTCAAAAGTAATAGCAAGATTTTTAACTTTTTCAATGACCCATTCACTTTTATAATCGTTTACACGACGTGCAGTCTCAATCAAACGGGCTGATCCGCCAGCCGCATCAACGATAAACCATGGATCTACGGCAATACAATGTCCGCCGACTCCGGCACCAGGTCGAAGGATATTAACACGCGGATGTCGGTTAGCAAGTTCTATGAGATTCCATACATCAATACCGAATTTATCACATAGGATAGAAAGTTCATTGGCAAAAGCAATGTTAACATCACGGAAGCTGTTTTCAGTCAGTTTAGCCATTTCAGCAGTTTTTGCATCGGTTTCAAGCACCGCTCCAGAGACAAAAGTTCGGTAGAAATCAGCTGTTGCTTTGGTTGCTTCTGCAGTCGTTCCGCCTACGATACGGTCATTCTCAACTAATTCACGCATAATATGACCTGGAAGCACTCGTTCAGGGCAGTGTGCGATATGAACAAAAGAAGTGTCTACTCCACTTTCGGCAAGCACTTCAGCCACTTTATCGGTTGTTCCGACCGGTGAAGTTGATTCGAGAATAACGATGTTGCCGGGGCGCACATATGGTGCGATTGATCGTGTAGCCGCAATCACATAATCAATGTTAGGTGCCGGACAAGCGTGGAAGTCATCGTTATGATGAAACGGTGTAGGTACGGCAAGAATAAAGCAGTCAGCTTCGATTGGTTTGAGATCGGCTTTAAGGTTGCCAGAGTTTACTGCAGAGCGGACGAATGTATCGAGTTCTGGTTCAACAATATGAATTTTTCCTTGATTGATCGTATCAACAGTACTTTGAACGACATCTACACCGTGAACAAAATAATTTCGGTTGGCTAGAAGAGCAGCAGTAGGCAATCCGATATAGCCTAGTCCTATGACACAAACAGTTTTAATTTTCATGGGTTTCCTTAGATAAAAATTTGACGACTCGCTCACATGCTTTGCCATCACCATATGGATTATGGGCTTTGGCCATCGCTAAATAAGCTTCGGTAGAATCGAGAAGCAATTGCGCTTCTGAAATGATTCTTTGTGTATTGGTTCCGACAAGTTTGACGGTTCCGGCTTCAAGTGCTTCAGGGCGTTCAGTTGTATCGCGCATCACTAATACGGGTTTTCCAAGACTCGGTGCCTCTTCCTGTACTCCTCCGCTGTCGGTAATAATGAAATACGATTGGTTCATGAGATAAAGAAATGTTTCGTATTGTAACGGCTCAATTAAGAAAACATTTGTAATAGCAGAGAGGATTTCATGAACCGGTTTTTGGACATTTGGGTTTAGATGGACTGGATAAACAATATCAATATCCGGATTGTTTTCAGCCAATATTTTAAGTGCTCCGCAAATATTAATAAACCCTTGTCCGTGATTCTCTCTACGATGACCTGTAACTAAAATTATTTTTCGATCAGGATTGAAAGGATAGAGAGAAGTCAGCTTCGTGGTAATTTCTTGCTCGAGTATTGGGCTATTTTTGATTTTGTCAAGTGCTAAAAACAGTGCATCGATAACGGTATTTCCGGTAACGGCTATACGGGAAGGGGCAACATTTTCCCGTAAAAGGTTAGCTTCACTTGTCGGTGTCGGAGCAAAATGATACGCTGTGATTTGGGTAGTTAGCTGACGGTTGGCTTCTTCAGGCCATGGGCTGTAAATATCCCCTGTTCGAAGACCTGCTTCAATATGGGCTATTTTGATCTGCTGATAGAAAGCAGCCAGTGAAGCGGCAAAAGTGGTAGTAGTATCTCCATGTACAAATACAACATCGGGCTTGAAAGTATTTAAAACACCTTTCATTCCTAATAAAACGTTTGCGGTAATATCATATAAATCTTGCCCGGCTTTCATGATATTCAGATCAAAATCAGGAATAATTTCAAAGAGTGAAAGAACTTGATCGAGCATTTCACGATGCTGTGCCGTCACACAAACTTTGGTGTCAAAAAGCTCGTTGTATTTTTGGAACTCTTTGACTAGCGGAGCCATTTTGATCGCTTCGGGACGAGTTCCGAATACGATGAGGATTTTTTTCATTCATAACCTTTCGGATTTTTGGATTGGAAATTCCATGAATCACGACACATAGTTTCTAGGCTTCGTTCAGCATGCCATCCAATGATATTCATGGCTAACGAGGGATCGGCATAGCATGCTGCGATATCTCCTTCGCGGCGAGGTGCAATAATATAAGGAATATTTTGACCG
Source organism: Sulfuricurvum sp. (assembly GCF_028712165.1). Classification (GTDB taxonomy): domain Bacteria; phylum Campylobacterota; class Campylobacteria; order Campylobacterales; family Sulfurimonadaceae; genus Sulfuricurvum. The sequence continues at coordinate 24,777 of NZ_JAQTQR010000041.1, forward strand.
CTGGCTTTTGTAAAGGCATGTACGACATCTAAAACGCTGTATCCTATCCCTGTTCCAAGGTTGACTGCCGTGCATTGTGGTGCAGTTAGTGCTTGCAGCGCTTTTACATGTCCTTCTGCTAAATCGACAACATGGATATAATCTCTAACACCTGTACCATCATGTGTAGGATAGTCACCTCCAAAGATATTTAGATGCTCACGTCGACCAATTGCAACTTGAGTTACAAAAGGCATGAGATTATTCGGAATCCCTTGAGGGTCTTCTCCTATAAGACCGCTTTCATGTGCTCCTACAGGATTAAAATATCGTAAAATCATCATATGCCATGTAGGGTCAGAACGGTATAGATCACGTAGGATTTCTTCAATGACAAGTTTGGTTTGGCCGTAAGGATTGGTCGTATGAAGAGGGTGATCTTCGGTTAGCGGAAGACGCTCAGGATCACCGTAAACCGTTGCGGAGGAACTAAAAACAATCGTTTTAATACTGTTAGCACGCATTGCACGTAAAAGTGACAGTGTCCCTTGTACGTTGTTATCATAATATTCAAGCGGTTTAGCAACGGATTCACCAACGGCTTTAAGTCCGGCAAAGTGGATAACACCATTGCACCCTTTCATTGCGGCAATCATTGTTACTTCATCACGAATGTCCCCGATAATCAATTGAACATTTTTCCCTGTGATTGTTTCGACACGTCGAAGTGCTTCAGACGAGCTGTTTGAGAGGTTATCATAAACAACAACGTCATAACCGGCATTTAAGAGTTCTATACAGGTATGGGAACCGATATAACCGGCTCCACCCGTTACAAAAATTTTCATTACGTCTCCGAGGGTGTGAGGATGGTAGGGGTTGAAGAATTATCGAAAGTATGTTGTTCCGCACGAGCTGATCGCTCTTTCGAAAGTATACGTAAATGATGTTGTTTATGCCTACCTTTTTTCCTCCGTCGTAGACGCTGATCAAAAAGGTTCAAGAAGGTAAAAAATAAAAGAGCAAATAGGATTAGTGATAGGAAATCATCCTCTTCCCGGAGCTGAAATCCAATGATAGAAAAGATAAGTTGTATTGCAACTAGAAGGAGTACTGTAAATCTCACATCCCCTTTCATATTAAATAAAAAATGGTGCATATGATTTTTGTCTGCTTTAAAGGGCGATTGACCTCTTTGAATACGACGTGTCATAACAATAAATGTATCTAACAATGGAATAGCAATAACAAATAATACAGCGGTCGGCGTAATGTATTGAATGGATTGAATACTCAAAATTGAGATGACAAACCCCAATGTCAAAGAGCCGCTGTCTCCCATGAAAATTTTAGCCGGATTCCAGTTAAAGAGTAAAAATGCAATAACAGCAACTGTAAACGTTGTTGAAAGAGTGATGATAAGGGTATCATGATAGGTAATCCCAATAGCAAAAAAGGTGATAAGCATTACTAAAGATACAGTTCCGGCAAGCCCGTCCAATCCATCTATCAAATTGAGGGCATTGGTAAATCCTGCGATAGCAAAAAATGTAAACGGGAAAATTAAAAACCAGGGGAGCATAACTTCGTAACCAAAATAGGTTCCTAAATTATCGACGTGAACACCACCTTGATAGATAAATATTGTGGCAAAAAAGATGACGACGAATTTAAATCGTGGCGAGACATCATTCCGATCATCAACAAGTCCAACTAAAAAGACAAATAAAATGGCGATATGAATAAAAAAATGAGATAAAACAAACTCCATGTTAAAGATAAACTGTGAGAGTGCAACCGAAAGAAATATAGCTACACCCGCTGCACGGGGAATGACTTTTTTATGCATGCTTCGTTCATTAGGTGTATCAACCAGCCCTAAAAGGTGAGCATAACGGATTAATGCAAGATGCAAGACAATAGCGACTACGAAAATTGAAGGTAAAAGTATAATTTGCATAAAATAATTATATTCAATTATTTCTTAATAAATAGACTAATTTTCTTTTAATTGAAACAGTTTTTAAATATTATTACAGCCTGATTACAAGGGATAGTGTAGAAATTTTAGGCATTAAAAAGCAGTATGAATATCCAAGTGTAGGATTGTTGTCATTTTTTAGAAGTTTCTAGGAAAGTTTTTAAAAGAGGTGGTGGCCAATCTCGGAATCGAACCAAGGACACGCAGATTTTCAATCTACTGCTCTACCGACTGAGCTAATTGGCCACTTTTGTGAGGCCGAAATTATAGCTAGGTAAGCTTAAAAACAAGCTTAAG
>NZ_JAQTQR010000042.1 GCF_028712165.1 Sulfuricurvum sp.
GGGGGAAACGCCCGGTCCCATTCCGAACCCGGAAGCTAAGACCCTCATCGCTCATAATACTGCATCTTTCAGGTGTGGGAACGTAGGTCGCCGCCTGGCCTCAGATTTCTTCTTAACTAACCCCCCTTCTTTAAATCATTAATCACAATAACTTATTTATTCTTATTAAATTAACCTATTAGTAACGCTATTGTATACTTTCATTTATGAAACCGACACTTTACTTCTTACGATCTTCCGAACAAAAAATTGTTACCGATATGCTCCATTACGCACTGCGTTTAGATGAAGTCAATAAATCACTCTCCGATATACCTAAACTTGCTATCTACGAAGAGTTCTACGGCTTTACGAGCAAAGATCTGGGATTATATGCCCTTGTCGATAATCATCTCGCAGGTGCCGTCTGGATACGTCGTTTAAATTCTGATCATGCTTCAAATGGTTATATAGATGATAGGACTCCAGTTTTGAATATAGCTGTTATCCCTGAGTTTAGAGGGCAGGGGATTGGTTCTATGATGATTGAGCAATTATTTCTCGAAAGCGGTGCACTGTATGATAAACTCAGTGTAAGCATTATCAACGATTTACCCGAAATAAAATTTTTTGAGCGCCATGGATTTGTTTTTGTAGAAGGAACAATGAAAAAAAGTCCAGTTGACGGTTCAGATGTTCGCGTAATGGTTAAAAAGCTTCTCAAGGGTGAAGTAAAGCGCCCTACGGATGGGTATGATCCCAGACGCTGGATGGACTAATTCTTAGTTGAATACCCTTTTATTGCTGTTTTACTCCCGAGGGGCAGTGTCAATACTATACCATTGCGTCTAACTGTTAATAAGGCTATTTCGTTCTCTTTTAACTTCTTAAGTTGTGTATTGAACTCCTGTATTGTATTGACGCTGATTCTATTTATCGCGAGTATTTCATCAGCAGGAGAAAACCCTGCAGTTTTTGCTATCGAATAGCTTGTCAGCACCTCAATCCCCATCGAATTTTCATTCAGAATCAATCCGAGTTTTTCACTTGCATCTCCCGTTGAAACGTTGGTTATCTCTTTTTTCTGCAAAGGAGTTGTTCCCAGGGTTACGCTTATACTTTGTCGTTGTTTATTTCGTATTAGAGTGAAGGAAATATTCTGATCAGGATATGAACGTTCCAACTGACGGTGCAACTCACCGCCATCTTGGATTACTTTATCATCCACACCGATTATGATGTCTCCTGCTTTTAATCCGCCGATTTCTGCCGGTGAATTTGGTTCGATACGCGTGAGCAAAACAGAACATTGATACCCTAATTTTCGGGATACTCGTTCGGATATCAACAGTTCAGCACCCAAATAGCCTCTCACTATTTTTTTTTCATTCAGAAGACGTTGTGAAATACGGTGGACATCGTCGATGTCGATGGCAAAAGCAATATTGGTATAGTTCCCTTGCTTTGAAAAATAGTTCGAAACCATTCCAATGAGTTCCCCTTTCAAATTAAAGAGTGCACCACCGGAATTTCCGGGATTAATGGCTGCATCGGTTTGGATAAATGAAACATAAGGGTAGTTTGGAACAAAACGTTTTAATCCGCTGATGATCCCTAAGGATACACTATGTCCTAAGGAGAAGGGTGATCCTATCGCAAAGACTCCATCCCCGATTGATAATGTAGTATTTCCTTCAGGTAAAACAGGGGCATTGTAAGCAGAGGATTCTAAGACTGCGATATCACTTTTATCATCTTTTGCTACTAATTCTGCAGGATATTCATTATTTTGATGATCGATGATCACGATTTTCTTTCCATCACCGATGACATGGGCATTGGTTACGATATGGTGATCTGAGTCCAATATAAATCCTGATCCCCCGGAATCGGTAGAGATCAGTTCGCTTTCATCGTTATTGAATTCGCTTTGCTGGACTTTGATCCTGACGATAGAGGGGATGGCATTTTTAACTTGCTCCGATATACTGAAAAAAGGTTCTGCAACTGCATTGCTCCAGAAAACGACCGCAGCAGTAATGATGGGTAAAAGTGTTTTATTCATTGGCTATATACTCAAAATAAAAAGAGATAGATGGAACACCCCATGATGGATGTAATAGTGAGTGCAACAAATATCCATCTTCCCATTTTCCGATGCTTGGCACTGTTTTCCAAGGTACCATCCCGATAGGATTTATAGCTTGCAATAATCAAATATATCCATCCTCCTACCGCCATAATCGCTATGAAGATATGCACTACTAGAAACATCAGCAGAAAGTCATATGAAATGGGACTTTCTTTTGCGTATTCGACAAATCCACCGGTCACTCTCACTCCGATTTCAAAGATAATGACCATGACTAAAGTTATGGCCAAGATTATAAATTGACTTTGGTAGTGAAGTTTATTATTGCCTCGTATGGCTTGATATATGGATAATCCAAGCAAAAACGGTAAGATTGCAAAATAGAGTGTGACGATATCCATATACATTAACGCTTTGGTTCCTAAAAAACCCGGTTCAAAAAACATTATTGCCTCACTGAAATAGTATGCGGCATTATAGCGAGAGGTTGATTATACAATTAGGGTAAAAAGAGAGGAGTCAATGAAAAAAGAGGGAGAAAAGTGTACCGGCAAAATGCCGATACGGAGGAAGTTAACGCATTTCCTCGAATGGAGCGCCAGCGATCACTTTGCGTGATACTGTGTATGGAATCAACGCAGCAGCGCGTGATTGTTTGATAGCGATTGTAACCATATCTTGGTGACGTTTACAGTTACCTGTAAGACGGCGTGGCATGATTTTGAAACGCTCAGAGAGTGAATATTTCAAAGAAGCTACATCTTTGTAGTCAATGAAATCAACTTTTTGCTCGCAGTATTTGCAATAACGTTTTTTGTATTTTCTTTTTTCTGACATGGTTCTATCCTTGTGCTTATTCTAAAACGGAATTTCGTCTTCGTTAATATCAATCTCGGGGAGATTGTTTTCCGGCATTCTTGCCGGTGCGGGTTTAGAATACGACGGTGGAGGTGTATAAGCCGCTTTTGGTGCCGGAGCATCATAGCCGCCGCTATTACCTGCATCGCTGTATTCGTTATAACCGCCCTGAGAACCACCCTCGCCGCGAGAATCGAGCATTTGCATCGTTTCTACGATAACGGAGTGTTTAGAGCGCTTTTGGCCATTTGTCTGGTCAACCCATTGTTCAAAACTAAGTCGTCCTTCTACCAGGATTTTAGAACCCTTACGGAGGTATTGGTTGGCTACTTCACCTGAACGGCCGAAAAAAGTGATGTCGACAAAACATGTCTCCTCTTTTTTCTCGCCGTTTACCGTAAATTTACGGCTGGTTGCAATAGCGGTTTTGGCGATTGCCGAACCGTTTTGTGAATATCGGAGTTCGATATCCCGGGTAAGATTTCCAACCAAAATGACTTTGTTATACATAGGTTTTCCTTAAAAGGGTTAAGAAGCGGCTTCTTCTTTTTTCTCAGCAACAGCAGCAGTCGGAGCAGGTTTTTTGGTTTTTTCAACCATACCGTTCCATGCTGCAATTTCACGTTTTGTATCGTATTTCATAGTTACGAAACGTAAAATCTCTTCGTTGATACGGAAACGACGTTCGATTTCAGCAATCGCAGCAGGTGCAGATTTGTAATACATAACGTAGAAATAACCGCGAGCATTTTTCTCGATCGGGTAAGCCAATTTTTTCATTCCCATTGCGTCGCGAGCAACGATCTCACCGCCGTTTGCAGTGATCACTTCTTCAACGAGAGCGATGGTGTTTTTAATCTCTTCTTCTGTAAGAGTAGGTTTTACGATTACTAGGTTTTCGTAATGTCTCATAGCGTATGTCTCCTTATGGTGTTCGCCCCTTATGGTTGTTATACAGCACGACAGTCGTGTTGCAAAGAGCAAGGAACGCGCGGATTATACTGAAAAATTGCTTAATATAAGTTTTGGTTAAAGGATACTTTGCAGCTTTAAAAGGGCTGAGAGGAGCAGTGACTCCTGATCGGGACTTCCCGTTGATTTCATTTTAAGCTCGGTATCGAGGAGGAGATTAATCCCCCGTTTATACCCCTCCGGTGAGATTTTAATTGAGAGGGCAGCGCGCTCTTTTTCGATAAATCCGGGAAGTTTGTACCCCAAAACGAGGGCGGAATCGGCGACGCCGTGAATTTTAATTGCGGTGTTGAAAAGATAAAGCTGCGTCAAAAATCCGCTGAGGGCGGTGAGGAGCTGGATCTCATTTTCTCCCGATTCGAGCAAATGGTGCAGGGCGGGAAGGAACTCTTTTTTCTCAATGACACGGGCAATGAATTGATCCGTTTTGATTTCACTCAGCCCGAAGACGTGTTCGTCGATCTCTTTCATCCCGATCGGTTTGCCCAAGATGGAGAGTTTGGAAAGCTCGTTGCAGGCGAGGGCGAGATCGTTGTTGTGAATATCGAGGAGGTGAAAGGCAGCTTGGTTATCGAGCTGAATTCCTAGGCTTTGCGCTTCTTGCATAACGATGGCACGCGCTTCGTTGGCATAGGGATGGAAGAAACGGACCGATCCGGTGTGTGAGCCTTTGAACGCTGTATCAGCTCCTTTGACATCTTCCCCGTAGTAGCAGTAGATGAAGGTGTTGTCGGGATTTTTTCCGACCAGTTCGATGAGCGTGTCGAGTTCAGCTTTAGGGAGTTTTTTCTCATGTTTTACAATCAGGAGATTTTGATCGCCGAAGAGTGATCCCTGCGACAGATGAGCTTTTGCGGCATTGAAATCGTACTCGTCGTGATAGAGACTCAGTACGGATGCACCTTCGATTTGAGCTAATTTATGAGCATACCGGTCGGTCAGAAAGTGACTTTCTCCGAAAAGGGCCATCGCACGCGGAGCGGAGTTGTTTTGGAGGTGGCGGTCTAAATCTTGTCTATTCATATAATGTTCCTGAGTGTTCACTCGTATGCACCACATCATCTTTTTCTATTCGGCGTACGAATGAGGCGGTGATTTTTGCGGTAGCGAGATTAGCGGTCTCAATCTTAACGATGATGTCATCGAAGAGCATCAATCCAAATTGTGAATTGACACTGACTTTTGCTCCTGTAATCTCATCATGAATCTCGGCCATTACCGGTTCTTCTGTGCGCATGATACGGGCTTTAAACTCTTGTCCGATGACGGTTGCCGCCCAGCGGGCAAATTTGCGTTCATGGAAACGGGTTTCAATGTCGCTCGCTTCGCGCTCCTTTTCACTGATGGAAGTACAGAGGGATTCGATGTTGCGCAAAACATACGATCCTTCTTCAGTATCGCCTGCCGCAATCGCTTTAAGTAGGCGATGGACGATCAGATCGCTGTAACGGCGAATAGGAGAGGTGAAGTGAGTATAACGGTCGAATCCGAGACCGAAATGTCCTATATTATAAGGGGCATAACGTGCCTGCATCTGAGCACGTATAATGAGGGTATCGACTTCGCTGATGAGATCGCGTCGCTCTGCTTCGGCCTGGATGGCGGTGATGGTCTCTTTGATCGTCCCTTGGGACTCGACAAAAATCCCGATACTGGCCAATTCAGTGTAGAGGCTTTGGAGTTTAAGCGGAGAAGGAGATTCATGGATACGAAACACACCTCGCTCGTATAATGACGCGGCGGCTTTGTTGGCGAGGAGCATACAATCCTCGATCAAGGCATGGGACGGCGTTTCGACGGCAAATTCGGTAGAGACAATATTTTGGTCTTCATCGATTCGCATCTCCAATTCGCTGGAGCGGAAGTTATACCCTTTTTTCATCCGCTCAGATCGGAGTTTTTGAGTGAGTCCATTGAGTGCGGGGATATACGCAAGCACCAAGGCTTCTTTTTCATTTTCGGCGTGGTGATTACCTTCAAAAAAAGCATCAATCTGCTCATACGTGAAGCGGCGATGAGAGTGGATGATCGACTCATAATGGGTATGGGAATCCATCTCATAGGTTACAGGATCGATGTGCATCTCAAATGTATAGGCCAAACGATCGACGAGAGGCTGAAGAGAACAGAGGGTTTCGCTCAGTTCTCTTGGGAGCATCGGGATGGAGCGGTGGGGAAGGTAGATGGAGAAGCTGCGATAGATCGCCTCAGCATCGATTGCTCCAAATGGGTGGACGTATTCGCTGACATCGGCAATGGCAACATAGAGGGTAGACGTTTCAGGGATATAACAAATCGCATCATCAAAGTCTTTTGCGGTAACGGGGTCGATCGTACAAAACGGCAGATGGCGCAAATCGCGTCGGTTGGGATAAAGCGATGCATCGACCTCTTTGGGAAATTCCCGTGCCATTTCGAGTACATCCTCTTCGAAAGCATCATGTTTGTTGTAGAGGGCGAGGACGATTTTCTCATCTACTTTCGGATCGGAAAGATTACCCAGATATGCAGCAATCGTTCCGCTTTGGTTATTGATCTGATAGAGTGAACCCTCGGCACTTTCTACAAGATCAGTGAGTGCAAATCCTGCGGGGTGATCGGTGCGGATATCGTAAAGTCCGAGATGTCCATTTTTTGAACTGATCACAGCAACGCTGTAGGTTTCGCTTCGTCCGGCGATAACGACGACTTTGGCTTGCGGACCTCCCCGTTTTCCAAGCAACCGTTGCGCAATGACCAAATCACCGCTTTTGGCACCCATAAGGTTAGCGGTCTCAATAAAATGGTCTCGAATACTTTCTCCTAACGTCTGGAGATACGCACCGCTTTCTGACGCAAGAGAGACAATTCCGGCTCGGTACTGAGAACTGAATTGATATTTCCCCTCTTCATGGATGAGGAGTTTACGTGTAAGCCACTCATTAACGCTTTCACGCTCATCGGGTGCAATATCTTGGTCATAAAGACCGTGGGTAAGACGAATTAGGAGTGATTTCATAAAGATATTATAGTCAATAAATACTTCTATGATAGAATAAGCGCTCTATTTTTACAAAGGAACACACTAATGACACATGAAGCGATTTTAAATCAACTTGGCTATACCCCTAACGAAGCATTGAGCCTTCAACTTGCACGTATTGAAGAAAATACCTCAGGGTATGAAAAAATAATCAAACATATTTTGGATCTTCACGAAGCGCTTAAGCTTTCTGAATCGTATGTAGCAATGTCAAACAGCAACGACTATTTTAAAATCAAAATCGATGCCACCAGTGAAATCAGTGCTGCCGAAGCGATGGAAAAAATTAACCATTTTGCAGATAAATACAAAGTCAGTCTTCAAAAAGTAGACGGTAAACCAACCTATTATATTCTCGGATTTGCGGCATAAATGACAAATGAACCGATGACACCCAGAGGATACGATGAACTCTTGCGAGAGTTCAAATACCTCAAAGATAGTGAAAAACCCCGTGTCAATCAGGAAAAACAACGTGCGGCGGAACTGGGTGACCGAAGCGAAAATGCGGAATACCATGCGGCAAAAGAGAAACTTCGCCATATAGACAAACGTCTTTTTTATCTCAATTCGATGATCGAAAAAGCGCAGATTATCGATCCGTCTTTACTCAATCACTCCCGTGTACATTTTGGTGCAACCATTACGATTATGGATATTGATAGTGACGAAGAATATTCCTACAGCATATGCGGTACATTGGAAAGTGAGCCGGAGAATTGTTTAATTTCGGTTCATTCACCGCTGGCACGTGCAATGCTTGGAAAAGAAGAGGGGGATGAATTCAGCGTCATTCTTCCGCATGGAAGAAAGCGCTATGAGGTCGTTTCGATCACTTACCGTGAAATTTTTGAATTGAAAAAAAATCATCGGAGCGAACAAGATTTTGCATTTCATTGAGTAAATAGGCGCTAACACGGAGTTGACTGTTATAAGGCTCAGTATAATTTTAGTGCGCTTCGAGACTCTTTCTTATCTGATTTCAACTTTTCTGGATACTTTTTTCCCGGCACTTTTTGGGACGGTAATTTTAAGAACACCGTTGTTTGATGTCGCGCTTATCGCTTCCAAATTTGCGTCTTCAGGGAGCATATAGCTTTGTCTGAATTCCGATAGAGAATGTTTGGATTCTTCTTTATTATCCATGTCTTCTTTCCGTTCTCCGGATACCATTAGCCGATTTCCCGATGTTTCGATCGAGATATCTTTTTTATCCATCCCCGGCAAATCGATGCTGATGAGGTATGCCTTATCACTCTCTTTTATCGTGGAAGCATTATAGACCGGAACCATACGGGGAAACGGATGATTGAAAAATCCGTCCATTTCATTCATCTCCCAATACGGATTGTTTTGCTCATACGCAGTATCCGCTTTATGTTGAGGGGAAGTCACTGCCGCACTTACTAAAATAGGTACAGCACCTAAAGCGATTAAAAGACGTTTCGAGACAGTCGTCAACATACGTGAACCTCCTAGTAGTGATTTCAAGTTATAAATTTAGAACGGTTTTGTAAATGGACAGGAAATTAAGGGGGCGTTTGTGTACCCTTTGGTATAATCGCGTTACTATTATTACTATTACTAAGGAAACTGCCGTGAGCACTCCCCTCCCAGACATCGAAAAAGTTCTTAAACAACATAAACTTTCACTCGGAGATTATGACCATATCAAAAAAATCCTCGGTCGTGAGCCGAATCTTGTAGAAATCGGGATTTTTTCAGCGATGTGGAGTGAACACTGCAGTTATAAATCGTCTAAAAAACATTTGAGCGGTTTCCCGACTAAAGCGCCGTGGGTTATCCAAGGACCGGGTGAAAATGCGGGTGTTATCGATATCGGCGGCGGATATGCGGCAGTTTTTAAGATGGAGAGTCATAACCATCCAAGCTTTATCGAACCGTATCAAGGTGCTGCTACGGGAGTCGGCGGTATCATGCGTGACGTATTTACCATGGGTGCCCGTCCGATCGCCAATCTCAATGCCCTTCGTTTCGGAAATGTGTTGAATCAAGACGATATCAGTGCTCATCAGCGTTATTTGGTACGTGGTGTCGTATCGGGTATCGGCGGATACGGTAACTGTATGGGGGTTCCGACGATCGGAGGTGAAACGAGTTTTGATGAGTGCTATAACGGTAATATACTTGTCAATGCATTTACTCTCGGCTTAGCGAAAAGTGATGAGATTTTCTACGGAAAAGCGGAAGGGATCGGCAATCCGGTTATTTATGTCGGTTCTAAAACAGGGCGTGACGGTCTTGGCGGTGCGGTCATGAGTTCGGACAGCTTTACCGAAGCGTCTAAAGGGCTCCGTCCTACCGTACAAGTGGGTGACCCATTTACTGAAAAATTGCTTCTCGAAGCATGTTTGGAACTTTTCAAAACTGATTACGTCGTCGGGATTCAAGATATGGGTGCTGCGGGACTCACTTCAAGTTCGTTCGAAATGGCGGGACGTTCAGGCAGCGGGATGATTATGCATCTGGACAAAGTGCCTGCCCGCGAAGAGGGGATGATGCCGTATGAGTTCATGCTCTCCGAATCCCAAGAACGTATGTTGATCTGTGCGAAAAAGGGTTCAGAACAGGCAATCATCGATATTTTCGAAAAATGGGATTTGGATTGTGCTGTCATCGGTGAAGTCACGGCAACCGGAAATATGGAGTTGTTCTGGCACGGTGAAAAATGCGCCGAGGTACCGGTTGATCCGGTAAGCGAAGAAGCTCCGGTGCTTGATCGTCCGATGAGCCGTCCGGCGTATCTCGATGAGATTGCTAAAGTTACATTAAATGATTTTGAAGCGGTAGAGAATCAAAAAGCGTTTGAAAAACTGATTGCTTCTATGGAAGTAGTGGACAAACATTGGATTTATGAACAATACGATTCAATGGTTCAAACCAACACGGTCAAAAAAGGCGGTGAGCTCGATGCATCGGTTATCCGCATCAAAGAAAACGGTGTAGCGTTGGCGATGAGTGCCGATTGTAATGTCCGTTACTGCTATATCGATCCGAAAGCGGGAGCGGCTGCTGCAGTTATCGAGAGCGGACGTAATGTTGCGATGAGCGGTGCAACTCCGAAAGCGATCACCGACTGTCTCAACTACGGTAACCCTGAGAATCCGGAAGTGATGTGGCAGTTTGGCCAAGGATGTTTGGGGATCAAAGAAGCGTGTGCCGAACTGAATACTCCGGTTATCGGCGGAAATGTATCGCTTTACAATGAAACCAACGGCAAGTCGGTATTCCCGACTCCTTCAATCGCAATGGTAGGGGTAAACGAAGACCAAAATAAAGTCTTAATGTCCGCTTTCAAAAAAAATGGGAATGTGCTGTATCTTGTCGGCGAAAACCGTTCTGAATTCGGCGGATCACTTTATATGAAAGAGCTTTACAATGTCGTAGCGGGAACGATTCCGGCGATCGACTATGATAAAGAGCGTGCACTTTGGAACCTGGTTATTGAAGCAAATAAAAAAGGGCTGCTTGCAGCTGCAAAAGACTGCAGCTCCGGCGGTGTAGCGATTGCATTGGCAAAAATGGCATGCGTGAGCGATAAAGGGGTAAATGCTTCGATCGCAGTGAACGATGTCCGTGATATTTTTGCTGAAAGCATGTCCCGTGCAATTATCGAAGTTGCACCGGAAAATTGTGCGGCGTTTGAAGCCATGGCAAGTTCTATGGCATGCGTGAGAATCGGAACGGTTGGCGGCGATACCTTTACAGTCAATGATGTCACCATGAGACTTCCTGAGATGCAAAACATTTACTACAATACCTTCAAAAAAGTGATTGAAGGAGATCTTTAATTATTTGATTTGAACACCAACGGAGCAGAGCCCCGCTTGGCTACGTTAACACTGGGTTCTCTTCAGCAGAGAGCTCGCGTGCAGCAGTATACCGCACTATTTTTTCTCACTTTGCCTACTCACATTGATGTTTTGGAACACTTTTTGCAAGAAGTTCCATATGAAAAAGCTACTTAGAAAACTATTTCGGATCCGTCCGAAAAATCATTATGAATACTATATTACGAATCTCAGCTATCGTTGCGGGGAATAAAGAGAAGAAGAAAAATAACTTCCCACGTGGATGTGGGAAATTATTCTGGAAGTGAGCGTTATTCTTTGAGGCGTACGATGGTAGCGCCCAGAGCTTGAAGCTTTTGCTCCAAATTCTCATAACCGCGATCGAGGTGATAGATACGGTGGACATTGGTCGTACCTTGGGCCGCCATTGCCGCAAGTACGAGTGCACTGGATGCACGTAAATCGGTCGCCATTACATCGGCTCCGAAAAGCTCACACGGTCCGATTACGGTTGCGGTGTGACCACTGAGTTTGATCTCCGCACCGAGACGTTGAAGTTCACTCACATGCATAAAGCGATTTTCGAACAATCGTTCTTCGATTGTACTTGCTCCTTTGGCAAGGGTTGCCAAGGCTAAAAACTGCGCTTGCATATCGGTTGGAAATGCCGGATACTCTTGGGTAATAATATCGACGTGTTTAAGTTGTGCCGCCGGATGGATCGTCATCGTATTTTCACCACACTCTACACGACATCCCATTTGCTCTAATTTTGCGGTAACGGCATCGAGATGATCCGGACGAACCTTTTCGAGGGTAATGGTCGAGTTGGTAATAGCACCGGCGCACAGGTAGGTACCCGCTTCGATACGATCCGGAATGACTTCGAAATCAACCATATCGATGGTTTTCCCGCCGGTACCGATGATGGTAAGCTCAGACGAACCGATTCCAGTAATATCGATACCGCTGTCACGAAGGATTTCACACAGTTGGACGACTTCAGGTTCTTTGGCACAGTTGACGAGGACACTTTTCCCGTGTGCCAAAGCCGCAGCCATAACAACGTTTGCCGTTCCGGTAACGGTAATTTTATCGAAGATGATATGGGCACCTTTAAGTCCCTCAGGTGCTACGGCGTGAACGTATCCCGCATGGATGGTGATCGTTGCGCCCATCTGCTCCATCGCTTTGAGATGCAAGTCGATCGGACGTTGACCGATAGCGCATCCGCCCGGAAGTGAGACTTCACAGTGTCCGAAACGAGCGAGTAAAGGTCCGAGAACAAGGATAGAAGCTCGCATGGTTTTAACGATATCGTAGTTCGCCATCGTATGGTGAACCGTAGAAGTGTCAACACTGAGCACATGGTTTTCAAGCGAACAACTGGCTCCGAGATTTTGGAGAAGTTTGAGTAGCGTTTTAATGTCTACTACCTCTGGCATATTGGTTATTTTTAACGGATTGTGCGCTAATAGCGTCAGTGTGATAAGTGGCAAAGCGGCATTTTTTGCGCCGGAAATAGTAACAGTACCACTAAGTTTAGTCGGCCCTTGAATTTGTAAATAGTCCATTAAGTTCCCAGAGTATAAAAAGTTTGATATTATAAGTCAAAGTTCGTTAAAATTGTCAAAATACAGAGATACTCAAAGGAGAAAATGTGAGTTCGGCACTTGATCGATTGAAAAACCTGACGGCACAGATCTCCAGCTACGAGTTAGAACGTAAAAGCAACCTAAAAAGGCTCGAAGAACTCTATCAAACATTGGGAATTGATAAGAAAGTTTTAGAGTTTGATGATTTATTTGTCTACAAAGCGATTAACCTTTCCGGGTTATCGTTGGCAGATGAGGATTTGGGAGCGATTAAAGAGGGCAAGTATGCCCAGATCATCGCCATCATCTATGATAAAAATGCGAAAGTCAAAAATAAAAACGTTTCATTAGGCTATTACGGACGTGCTGAAAAGCTGAACGCCAATCTCAAAAATGAGATTATTGCCTTTGTACTCGGGTGGCGTTTTGAAAAGAGTTTTCGAACTTTAGAACATTACCATAAGCTTTTGGCTGAATTAAAATCTTTTCCCACAGAGTAGGCATGCTGGTTTTTCTTGATACGGAAACGACAGGAGTCGAAGTTAAAGATAAAATTTGTGCATTGGGGCTTATTACTGATTCTGAACTCCACTTCGAACGTATCAATCCGGGTAAAAAAATTCCTCCCTCTGCATCGGCGATTCATCATATAACGAATGAGATGGTGAAAGATGCTCCTTCATTCATCGAGTCAATCAGTGCGCAAAAATTGGAAACACTGAATATCTCTGAGAATGTATTAGTCTCGCATAATGCTCCGTTTGAACTTTCAATGCTGCAAAAAGAGGGTATTGCATGGCAGGGGCAGGTAATTGATACTCTCAAATGTGCTAAATCACTGATGGATGATTTGGAGGGGTACTCTTTACAGTTTCTGCGGTATGAATTGCGGTTATACCGAGAGGAAGAGGCCGTATTTAAAACCTTGGGTGTTTCCATAACTCCGCATCATGCTCTGAGCGATGCACTTCACACCCGAATGGTATTGGAGTATCTGCTTGATCTGGCGGATTTGGAGAGACTGATTGAAATATCGAAAAGCTATGTCCTCTTATCTCGTCTCCCTTTCGGAAAATATGCTAAAAAACGGATTGAGGAGATTGCACTCAAAGACCCCGGTTATCTTAAATGGATGGTTGAGAGTCTGATGGATATGGATGAGGACCTTCGATACAGTATAGAGTATTATCTGCATTAAAAAATACATTATAGTTTTATGCAGAGTATATATAGCTCTGATTAAAATAAAGGAAGATACAATAAAGTCTCTTATCTATTGAGTTTCGAAAGGTATATGTGAAAATAGGAATCTTTGTTCTAACATTAATTACAATCTTTATACTTAGCGGATGTCAAAATCAAGATAAAAGCGGAACTTCTGAACCTGCAAATAAAATTAAAAAGCCTTACGAAGGAGAATCGATTATTCTCATCGTTCCTACCCTTGAAGCGCGATTAATACGAGGTCCTATCTTGGATGAGGTAGACGCTTTTGAGAAAAAAACCGGGGGTAAAATTCGCGTTGTCACACCGGGTTGGAATGAAACCATTAAAAAAATAGATGAATCTCTTACCGATCCTAATCTCAATTACGATATCTTTGTGGTTATTTCGATGTGGAACGGTACTTTATTGGGGAATAATCATATCGAACCGATTCCGGAATCAATCAAAAAACAGATCGACTGGGAAGATGTATTGCCGATTTACCGTAATAGTGTTTTATCCTGGAACGGTAAAGCCTACGGACTTCCGTATGACGGAGATTGTATTAACCTCTATTATCGTAAAGATATTTTTGAAAATCCAAAAAATAAGGCCTCTTTTAAAGCGCGTTACGGTTATCCGCTTGCTCCGCCAAAAACATGGAAAGCATTTCGAGACACAGCCGAATTTTTCAACGGTTGGGATTGGGACGGAGACGGTAAAATTGAATACGGAATGGCTGGGTTGAGAGTCAAAGACGACATTTCCATGCTTCAGTTTTTTGCCCAAGCCGCCGCTTATGCCAAACATCCTGATGACAAGGCCTACTATTTCGATCCCGACACGATGAAGCCCCGCATTAATAATGCTGCATTCGTGAAAGCTTTAAAAGACTATATTGATTTTATGCGATTCGGTCCTCCGGGCATGGCAAGTTTTGCAGGGCATGATGTCCGTAACAGTTTCGTATCCGGTGAAGTTGCTATGGCGATGGATTGGGCAGATATGGGGATATTTGCCGCCAACTCACCGGTCTCGATTATCAAAGATAAAGTGGGTTATGCACAGATACCCGGATCGGATGACGTTTACAACGCTAAAACTTCTCGATGGGATCATCGTTACAATCAGGTCTCATCGATTAGCGGCAACTGGATGTTCTTAGTCAACAAAGAGTCCAAACACAAAGAACTTGCTTTTGCCTTTGCCGCATATATGACCTCAAAAGAGATGACCAAAAAGTTGACTGCAACCAACGGCACTGCCGTCAACCCCTCTCGCTATTCGCACTTTCAAGATCCTGCGGCATGGAATAGTGCCGGATTTTCAACTCCCTCCGCCAAAGCATATCTCGATGAGATTACGATTTCGTTGGCAAATCCAAATGTTGTTTATGATATTACCATTCCGGGTGCCGGAGAGTATTATCAAGCAATCGATACGTATGCATATAAGGCAGTAATGGGAGAAATGAGTCCGCAGAAGGCATTGGATCAGGCCGCTGCTGAATGGGAAAAAATTACCGATAAGATGGGGCGAAAAAAACAGAGTGAATTTTATAACTCTTCGCTGAATTAACTATGTTGAATAAATTAACGCTTCGGAATATCGCCAATATAAGTTTTATAACCATACTGGTCGGTTCGATCATTGTTGGTACATTATTGTTTTTGTTATTGCGTGATTATGAAGAAATTATTTCTGATCAGCAGCTGAGCAAATCCACATACGAATCTTTATTTGTTCTAAAATACGATACCGAGCGCTTATTGACAACCTCAAATCTGGAAGAACAAAAAAAGAGACTGTTTCAATCGCAGAAAGAATTTCAAAATCTGTTTCGTGCATTATCTCCCAAGATCAAGGACAAACAAGAGTGGATTGAATTTAAAAATATTATTCTCATAGAGCTTGAAAAAGTACAGATTATTCTTAAAGACGATCTTTTTTCAAAACAAAATATGATGGAAAAGTCGCTTTTACGGCGTCTTGGCGAAGGGCTAAATGCCAATGAAAACAGTTCCTATTACATAAAAATCAGAGATCTGAACAGTAATATCGAATATTTGAAACAATATGAAGATTTTTTACTTGATGAGTTGTATACGTACCAGCTAAATAAAACAGTTGAGGCGGATAAGCACATTGCTCATGCTAAAAACATGCTTATTTTTGTCACCGTTATTACTTTTTTCCTCCTTGTCGTTTTGGCCTATATTGTTTCTCAAACCATAAAAAAAGGGGAGAAAAAATTGTTAGGGATACAAGGGAATCTGAAAAGTGCCCTTTTTGAACTAGAAGACAAACAAAAAATCCTGGTCAAGCAAAGGGATATACTTGATTACAGTGCCCATTATGATTCACTGACCGGTATTCCAAATCGACTTCATTTTGTCGAGAAACTAAAGCAATTGATAGAACACAATAACAAAACGGCAGAACCGTTTGCGGTGTGGTTTATTGATCTAGATCGATTTAAAGAGATCAACGATTCTTTTGGACACAGTATCGGAGACGGTGTTTTGCAAGAGGTAGCTATTCGGCTCGAAAATGCAATAGATAAAGAGTCGGTTGCTCGATTTGGCGGCGACGAATTTGCTATTATTGTTGAAAATGCACAAGATAAAAGTGATTCCGAAGTGATTATAAAACGGTTCATAGATTTGCTGGCTGCACCAATGGACATAGACGGGTATGAAATATTTATCACGTGCAGTGCCGGTGCGAGCTTTTTCCCGAATGAGGCACAAAGTGCTGAAGAATTACTCAGAAATGCCGATTCGGCAATGTATCAAGCCAAAATTGAGGGAAAAAACACGTATCAGTTTTATTCGGAGGAAATGACTAAGCGGGTTTTGGAACGTGTAACCTTAGAAAACAGTCTGCGTAAGGCACTCTCTAACAATGAATTCATTCTTTATTATCAGCCTCAAGTAGATATGTCTAATGAGCACATCATCGGTTTTGAAGCTTTGATACGGTGGAATAATCCGGAACACGGAATTATTTCACCTGTCAAGTTTATACCGATTGCGGAAGAAACCGGATTAATTATCGAAATCGGAGAATGGGTGATCGAAGAGGCCAGCAGACAAATGATGGAATGGATCAATAAAGGGTTGAGTCCAGGATACATTGCAGTAAATATTTCGGGAAAACAGTTAATGCACGGCAATCTGGAAAAAATTATTCCGAATATCTTAAAAAGGAATGGATGTTCTCCTGCTTTGATTGAACTTGAATTGACAGAGAGCATTATTATGAATAATCCTGAGTATTCAAAAAATATATTGACTCAACTGGCTGAAAGCGGATTTCAGTTGGCAATTGATGATTTTGGAACAGGGTACTCATCATTGGCATATTTGAAAAATTTACCCATAAATAAACTGAAAATTGATAAATCATTTGTCGATAATATTCCTCAAGATCAAGCAGATTGTGAAATAGTCAAATCGATTATTCACTTAGCCAAAGGGTTAAAACTTAATATTGTAGCCGAAGGGATAGAAACAAAAAAACAAGGTCAATTTATATTGAAAGAGGGATGCCGCGTCGCACAAGGGTACTATTATTTTAAACCGCTTCCGGCGGAAGAAGTGCGATTGCTCTTGATATCAAAGTTATCATAAGGGTTTGTTCTTTACCTATTTCAAATAAATTGTATAAATCTGCATTTTTCCTTTTCAGAGCATTTTATCTTTCACATGAGCTTAGTATGCTAAAATAACGCAATTTTTTACAAGGTAAACGTCGTGAAAGTAGCTATCCAGTGCGATTCTCCATTGTTACAGCGTTCCTTGGAACTTTTTCTGGATGGACATTTAAGCTCTATCCGACAATGCGATATTTTGATTCGGGACAAAGATATTCGTGATGATGTACACCCGACATTTGTCATCGGTGTCAATGGATCGTGTGATTTGGTTAAACCTTTTTCCAAAGCGCAGCTGCTTCATGCATTAACGCAAAAGTTTGAATCGTGCAAACAACAATCCTTTGCGTCAATAGAGGAAGAAGAACTTCTCCCTGCACCTGAAGAGGCGGTTAGTTTTGATATCTTGGAACGCCATATCGACAAATTGACCCGTGAGTATCAAGCAAACATTATAAAGGCGATTCGAGCATTTTATGAAAAATAATCCAACCATTACAAAAAAAATTATTGCCGGAAAATACAAGGGGAAAACCTTAAAACTCCCCTCAAAAGAGACCACTCGCAGTTCCAAAGCGATTGTGCTGGAATCTTTTTTCAATACGCTTCAATTTGATATTATCGATGCTGTTTTGGTTGAAGTTTTTTCAGGAAGCGGATCGATCGGTCTTGAAGCGCTCAGTCGAGGAGCTAAAAGAGTCATATTTATGGAAAAAGACCGCGATGCGATTCGTACCTTGCGAGAAAATATCGCTCAAACCGATCCGAGCAGCTGTGAAGTGTTTGAAGGAGACAGTTTTAGCAACATCAATCAGGTCAAAAAACGGCTTGCATTGCTGGGTGAGAGTGCTTTTATCTACGTCGATCCTCCCTTTGCATTTCGTGAAGGAATGGAAGAGATATACGATAAAACGATCGATATGATCGCTTCGTTCCCGTTGGAAATGGCAACCTTGATCGTTATTGAACATATGAGTACATTGGATTTACCGGATTCGATCGGTCATTTTAACCGTATCAAATCCAAACGCTTCGGGAAAACCTCTCTTACCTATTACGCATAAACCCATTATGGAATAAACTTTGCTTTATCCTTTGTGATTATAAAGGATGAGCATGAGAATTTTTGTACTACTTTTTTCCCTGTTAACATTTTTGCAAGCCGCACGTATCAGCGAAGTCGCTAATGTCGTCGGTGTTCGCGACAATCAGATCATCGGCTATTCTCTTGTCGTCGGTTTGAAAAAAACCGGGGATGGTACAACCTCCAAATTTACGCTCCAATCGATCGCCAATATGCTTAAAGCGATGAACATCGATATGAATCCTGTCGATATCAAATCCAAAAACGTTGCAGCCGTCGTTGTTACAGCAAGATTCGCACCGTTTGCCCGTCAGGGTGATTCGCTTGATGTTACCGTCTCTTCCATCGGTGATGCAAAATCACTTGAGGGCGGAACATTGCTTATGACTCCTCTCAAAGGGGTTGACGGTAAAATCTATGCTTTGGCACAAGGGCCTATAAGCATCGGCGGAAAAAATGAAAAAGGGGCAGGTGCGGAATCGCACCCAACCGTTGGACTGGTATACGGAGGCGGCTTGGTCGAGCGTGAAATTAATCAGGATATGATTCATATGCACAATGCGACCCTGTCTCTGAAATCTTCAAACTTTAATAATGCCGTTGCAATCCAAAATGTGATCAACGCTAAATATCACTCTTCAATCGCGACCGCAATCGATCCAAGAACGATTAATTTAGAACTTCCGGCGAATAAAACAATGGTTGAATTTTTGGCCGAAGTCCAAAATCTGGATATTAATTATGCGCAGGAACAAAAGATTATTATCAATGAACGAACCGGAACGATCGTTGCGGGAGTCGATGTTGAAGTTCAGCCTGTGGTGGTTACACAGGGGGATATGACCGTAAAGATTCTTTCTCAAAATACCGTTTCGAAACCTGCGGGAAGTGTTTCTATGGATAAAAGTCTTGTTATCGGGCTGAATGAAAATGAAGTCTATACCGAAAAAGGGACAACAACGGTTGCTAATATTGCCCGTTCGCTCCAAAAGCTCGGAGCAACCCCTAAAGAGATGATTTCAATATTCCAGGCAATGAAAAGTGCCGGAGCGATTTCAGTTGATTTGGAGGTCATCTGATGGACGTTTCTACAGTTCAGTATCAAAAGCCGCTCCCTACCGTTGGCACCAAAGAGGGTGATAAAGCTTTACGCGAAAAGACCGATCAGTTTGAAGCGATTATTATCAAAATGATGCTGGATGAAGCGATGAAAGATGAAAAAAATCTTTTTAATACCAATGACCCCGGAGATAAGATATTCAAATCGATGTACCGTGACGAACTCTCCAATGCCAGTGCCGGCGGGTTTGGATTTTCACAAATGTTATTTGATAATCTGAGTCAAAAAGGGATAAAAACAGGAGAATAGACTAAATTTTTAAAGGTTTTTGCCGATATGGTGTATATACATCATAAACGGATAACAAGGATTCACCATGATCTCAAGTGTGAACGGCTCGCTAGTGAAAGCGGCATACCAAGAACCATCATTAAAAACCAAAGAGCAGGAGAAATCCGTGCAATCTATTACAAAACAAGGTGACACAAGCCGAATCGATGAGCTAAAAGCGTCTATCGAAAAAGGGGAATACCGTGTCGATATCGAAGCGTTAGCCAAGCGTATTGCTAAAGAGCTAACCTAAAGTATAGGAGTTTATGATGTTGTCTTATCAATTACAAAGCGCTATCAAAGATCTTGAATCTCTTATCTCTTTATCGCAAGAAGATATCATGGATATCAGAGAAGCGAAACACAACCCGCAGTTTGAACGTTTGGCCATCAAAGAAGAGAAAATTAAAAGTTTCGAGCAAAAAAAAGCGATGATCGATCGTGAAATCTCAAAACTAATGACGGCACACCCTTCGAAACCGCTCTCTGATCTTTTAGATAACGAACAACATCAGCAACTTGATTCTCTTAAAGAACATCTCAGCGCACTGCGTGAGATTAATCAACAATACGCAAAAATGGTTTTAAGTGTCGGAGCATTTTATAATACGCTGCTTGAACGGGTTGTCCCGACACAAATGGAAGGTTACCAAAAGGTAGCTTCCTCCGAAGCTTCATTTTTGGAAGTGCGAGCATAATATGGCATCAATTTTTAATGCATTACACATCGGGTATAGCGGTCTTAACGCGGCACAAATCGGTATTGATACGACCGGACATAATATTTCCAATGCGGAAACAGTAGGATACACACGTCAACGTGTTGTGACCGCTGCGGCTACACCGATCAGTATTGATCCTGGGCAGCGTGGAAACGGGGTACAAATTACCGAGATCACCCGTGTTTTTGACAGTTTTGTTTATAACCGCTATAAAACTGCTTCCCAAAATAAGTCGTATTCGGATGAGATGAAAAAAAATCTTCAAGAGCTCTCCACCTATTTTCCGGATATTCAGAATAACGGTATAAAAAGTGATTTGCAAAGTTATTTTGACACATGGCAATCCTTGGCAGATAACCCGAGCAATAGCGCGCTAAAAGTCTCTTTGGCACAACAAACACAAACTCTGACCCAAGATATAAATCAGACCCGTGCAAAGATTACAGATCTTCAAAGCTCGTTAAATGATCAGATCGCGGTTAATATCGATGAAGTGAATCGTGTTGCGGAAGAGATCGCGAAATTGAACAAATCGATTAATTTGGCAGAATCAGACGGGATCAACAATGCAAATGATTTACGGGATCAACGCGGAAAACTTGAATTGACATTGTCCAATCTGATCGGTGCAAAAGCAACGGAAGGACAGATTACAAGCAATAACGTTGTCGACAGCAATATTTCTGAAGGGAATGGAAGCTATACGATACAAGTGGGTGGATTTAATCTGGTTGACGGCAGCAGTTTTCACCCGATTGGGATCGATAAAACCGGTAATAAGAATGGATACAATGATCTCTACTATCAGCGCCAGGATGGAGTCAAAATTCCTTTTGCCGAAAAAATTACATCCGGTAAAGTAGGAGCGTTATTAGAGTTAAGAGGATCTACAATCGGTTCAGACGGAGAGTTTGTAGACGGATTCTTGCAAGAAACGAAAACGAATATGGACAACTTTGCAAAAGGGCTTATTGAAGCGACCAATAGTGTATATGCTCAAAGCGCAACTTCCCAAATGCGTTCAAATGCCCTCTCATTTTCGGATACGTCATCATTGCTCAGTACCGGTGAAAATTTCAAAGCGGGAACATTTGATGTCGTAGCATACGATATTGACGGTAACGAAGTTGCCCGCCGTTCTATAACGATTAATCAACAAACCGTAATGGACAACGCGTCGGCCACGAACCTTCTGCCTGACGGTACTTCAAACAGTATAATCGCTCAGCTTAAAGCACAAAAAGATGATAATGCCGATAACAATGCATTGAATGATATTAACAGTATCTTGAACCCTGTGTTCACTACACCTGCAAACACACTTAGTATTGATTTGTCCACTTCATTTGCCTCGCAGGGATATACATTTTCGATTGAAGACAATGGAACCAATTTTGCCGGAGTGACGGGTGTAAACCGATTTTTAGATGGGAATAATGCAAAAAATATAAGTCTTAAAAACGATTTTAAATCCGATTCATCTCAAATAAATGCATTTAAAATGCCTAGTAGCGGAGACAATCAAACTGCATTGGCTATGGTAAATTTACAGTTTTCATCGGTTGATTTTAACAATGGCCTATCGACTACGAGTGATACTATCTATAATTACTATGACTCAATGGTTACGAAAGTCGGGACAAAAACAAATGCAGCTATTACGGGTAATGATACAATCACCGCTCAGTATAATGCGATCAAACAAGAGCAAGATTCAATCAGCTCAGTCAATATTGATGAAGAGATGGCCAATTTGATTCGTTATCAAACTTCCTATGGCGCAGCTGCTAAGATTATCACAACCATCGATCAAATGATGACTACATTATTGGGCATTAAAGCCTAATGCCTCTGTTTAGTATTGCTGCGCTTGTTGCGGTAATCCTCTTCTCTTTTGTCGGCCCCTATATATATGCGGCTGATCCTTTGTTCTTAGATGCTCATTCAATTTTAGTATCTCCTTCTATGTCCCATTGGTTCGGAACGGATAGGTTGGGCCGTGATTTGTTGGCCCGTTTAATGGAAGGGGGACGAATTTCCCTTATAATCGGCTTTATGAGCGCTTTCATCTCCACAATGATAGGGTTACTCTATGGAGTAAGTGCTGCATTGCTGCGTGGAGGATTTGATAAATTATTTATTATTATTGTAGATCTGTTTTTGACCTTCCCGACCCTTTTCTTGCTTTTGACACTTGTGAGTTACGTCAATGCTTCTGTTTGGGTGTTGATATTAATCATCTCCGTAACAGGTTGGATGGGAACGGCCAGACTGATTCGCTCCGAGAGTTTTGCGATTGCATCAAAACCGTTTATTCGAATACTTCATATAGGACATGTTCATCCACTAAAAATTATGCTCAAGTATTATGCTCCCTTGTTAGCACCTATCGTATTAGTCAGTTTTACGTTTGGGGTAGGGGGGGCTATTTTGGCGGAATCCGGACTTTCTTTTTTGGGTTTGGGGATTGTAGCTCCGCAAATGAGCTGGGGAAGTATTCTCAGCGGCGGTAAAGAGGTGATCGATATTGCATGGTGGGTGAGTTTTTTCCCCGGATTAATGATTTTTATCGTCACCTTTGCATTGATGAATATCTCCAATGCATTACAGGCGCGTATGAATCAGAAAGAGATTCGCTGAAAATTAGATAATTCTAGCAATCTCGAGCAGACTGTCGGGGAAAGAGATTCGATTTTCCCGTAGTATTTTTGCATTGATCAAAATGACCGGAGCCCGTTCCATGCGAATAGAGAGCAAGATACCGCCGTCACTGAGTTTATCCGCATCATAGAGAGCGGTAAGCGTACCGGATGAACTAACAGCATTATGAACCTTTTTAAGCTGTGTCGCATTTGTTTTAAGTGCATATATAAGGTGAAACGATACTGCATTATCGAGTTTGTCGAAGGGAAGTGTTGTGACGACAATAGGATGTCCGTTTAGAACTCCATTGAATTTGTTCATCAATATTTTAGTGCAACTGAGAGCAGTATCTTCATCCTCATATTCATAGGCGATCAAAATTTTGATCGGAGATTTATTGTGTGGAAAGGCAATATTTTTATCGAGCATTGCAATTTTAGGGAGCAATGTGAGTTGTGTATCCAATAAAAAGGGATCATAGGATGCGCACCATCCGGTTACACTGAGCGTAAAAAAGATAATAAATCGTTTCAAAATGTACCCCGTAGTGTTGCCATAAAAGCGCGTCCGGTTGATGGATAATCCCCGTCATAAGTGTTTGAAGGACTTGGATAGAATTCTTTCTCATCAAATATATTTTTCACCGTAAATTGAATCTCACTGTTAAGGTAGGGGAGTTTATATCCGATAGATGTATCGACGATGCCGATTGCTTTCATATCATTACGAGTATCGGTCGCTGCTCTCGGGATTTTGTTTTGCCAACGACCGGCTAAAGAACCGTACCAATGTTCATCCAGATTTTGTGTTATAAATCCTCGTGCGGTATCGGATGGAGTATTTGCCAATGTAACACCGTTACCGTCTTCAGCCCAAATATGGGTATAAGCGGCATAGAAAGTGGTTGCATCATACCGTTTACGCCACTCCCCTTCTATTCCCTGAATACTACTTTTTAATCCGTTAACGTATTCATAACGTGCCAATGAAGGATTGTATTGCAGATATATCTGATTGTCATTGTTCAGGCGAAAAAGATTAAAGGAGAGAGTATGGTCTGTTTCGAATTGATGGATATATTGTGTTTCGTATGCGATGACGGTTTCCGGCAACAAGTCCGGATTTCCCCAACGGGCTTTATTATTGAGGGTAAACATCTCCTGCCATGATGGATTTCTGTGGGCACGTGAGATTGAAAATTTAATTAGATTTGCAGGGTCGATAGCATAGACGGCTGCAATTCTTGGGTCAATCTGCGGGCTTATTCCGTTGCGCCGATCGACCGTTAGTGAAGCATAGCCTGTAAGAACAGGTGTAATAACCTTTTCATAGGTCATGTAGGCTGTCAGATTATTGATAGAGCCGTTTGGATTGAAAAAAGGAAGTGTTGTTGAATAATCGGTCATCCCCGTGCCGCTGTCTCGGTCTGTGGTAATGGTTTTTTCCGAGGTAACGCTGCTCCATGAACCGCTGATTCCGAAAGTAGTATCTCCTCCGAATAGAGTTCCCGCAAGGGTGTTGTTAACTCGATATGTTCGGATAAACGCTTCATGAATACCGTAAAAACCATCAGGATAGGTGACAACAACAGGAGTAGGAAGAGTCAGCGAATAGTACCGAAATTCTGCAGGTGCGAGAAGCTGATGGCTGACAAAACTGTCTTGAATCATCGCAGCTTGGACGGTTCCGGTAAAACTGTTTATATTGTAGTGGGCACCTGAACGAATTTGCCATTGATCGATGTTGTAATGGTCTCCATCAGCGGCAAGAGCATAATTGATACCTCCAGCTGAACCGTGCCGATACGAAGATATGCGGCCGTCTGCAAAAAAAGCTCCCTTAGAGAGCGATGCCGAAACCATGGTCGCATCGGTAGCAGATGGAGCGTGTCCAGATTGAGAAAGTGGACGGTTATCAATAGTTACTCCAGGAAGGTTACCGCCAAGATTATA
Organism: Sulfuricurvum sp.; assembly: GCF_028712165.1. Taxonomy (GTDB): domain Bacteria; phylum Campylobacterota; class Campylobacteria; order Campylobacterales; family Sulfurimonadaceae; genus Sulfuricurvum. The sequence continues at coordinate 24,983 of NZ_JAQTQR010000042.1, forward strand.
ACTTAGTATTCCATTGCTCATACCATCGGGTCCGTAGGAGAGTGAAAGATTATCATGTATGGTATACAAATCTGCAGCAAAAGAAAAATCATCATGTTTTGTTGCATACGAGGCACCGGCTTTACGGGTGCCATACGTGCCTGCAGAGGCAAACCAACGGCTCACCCCTCCAGATGGCGCTTCCTCTTTGTACGTCGTTACAACGATCGATCCTGCATACCCTGAGTGCCCATCACTGTAGCTTCCCGGTCCGCGGACAATTTCGATCCGTTTGATCATGTCAATCGGCATACTCAGGTAGGCGGTATACCCGTCAAAGAAAAGATCATTCACTTCGACGCCGTCAACGATCAGTTTGCTTTGTCCATAGGCGACAGGATTTGAACCGCGAAAAACGGGGTTGAACAAAGAGAGATTGTCACTGGCGATATTGACGCCGGCTGCGAGACTAAGAGCCTCTTTTAATGAAGATGCCCCTGCATGGGCGAGTTCTTCACCGTCAAAAACCGTCATGATGAAGGGAAGATAATCGATATTGGCTCGTTGATCCTTAGCCGTTTGTGCAATACTGCTCATATCATCAGTGAGGTTATTAAAAAGATCCGTATCCGTTTCGGCAGAAAAAAGAGACAAATGGGCTAATAATAGGATAAGGGAGGAACGTGTAATCATGACTCTTCTTTGATGGATGTGATATTGTCTTGAAGTTTTAGAACAATAGGATAACGATCGGGTCCTATATGATGCTGTAAAGGGCCAATCGCTTGGTATGGGAGTTTGGCACAGTTAAGAAGGCGTAAAAAACTGGCTTCAACGGACCCAATCAATTGCACTATATTATATTCGGAAGCAATTTTATTAATCTCTTTTTGCATTATTTGAAGTATCTTTATCGTTTTTTTAAAAATTCTATGTTTGGAAGCGACTAAAATTCGTGAAATTTCGGCAGTTGGCTGAGTGCTTTCTAATTTTCCCGCATCAATCACCATTACTTTAAGTGTCGGTAATCCTAAGATAGGATTTGGAAGTACAAGTCGGCAGGATGCAATCAAAGACTCTTCTTCCCAAACACCGAATAAAAGAGAATATTTGTCATACTCATCGTATTCGATATGTTTACCATCTTCTCTGGGCGCTAAATAATTAAATTCTTCTACAAAAATATCATACCTTTGCTGCAATATAGCTGTTCGTTCCATTTCCGTTGATGCTACTGAACATTTCACTAATTTTACCTTCGTTTCTATGATTGGTTGAAAGTTAGATATTTAATAATTCATAAACGCTAAATAAAGTAAATGATTTATTCGGTATATTATAGGATAAAATTACGTAATTTCTGAATAAATTTTCAGCTTTACTTAACATGTGGTAATTTGAAATACATTAAGGCTCAACCATGATGTTTCTTCCTAAGACTCGTCTTTCCTATAAAATCGTGGGCTCATTGATTTTGATATTCCTTCTGATTTTTATGTCACTTGGAGCCGTTGTCAGTATCGTTTTTGAAAAGACGATATTGGTTTCAGAGAAACAAAAAGCTAATTTACTGATACAAACCATTGAAAAGCCGCTTCAAATTGCCTTATATTTAAAATTTTACGATCAAATATCAGAAAAAGTTGCTCCTGCCGTATCGGTGCCCGATGTAACGGAATTGGAAGTTCGTGATCAGAATGGAAAGAGACTCTATTTCTACACGCACAGTAAAGAACATTTGAAATCCCGGCATGAAGCGGTAAGTGTCACCCATGCGATTAATGAACCTACTAGTGGAGAATTGATGGGATCCATCACATTGCATTATAGTGATATGGCCTATGAAGAGACGCGTCAATCCATTCATAAAATTGTTTACGGCGTCTGGGTGAGTATCGCAGTAATATTTTTTGCCGCAGTCTGGTGGGTTCGCTATCTTCTCTCTCCTCTTACAAAGATAGCAAAAAAAGTCCGTTTTTATAAACCGGGTGACCAAATGGATTTTGAGGAAGACGGCAGTGTTGAAATCGAACAGATCGTTA
>NZ_JAQTQR010000043.1 GCF_028712165.1 Sulfuricurvum sp.
GCAAAAACATTTGAATCCATGGGCGTTGATCCTAAAATGGTCGAACAAAGAATTGCGCTGATGAGTGATGAAGAAGTATCAAAAATCTCTTCTCAAATCGATACATTACCGGCAGGTGGTGATTTCGGTGGTATCATCGGGGCAGTTGTTTTTGTATTTGTCGTTTTATTGATTACCGATATCCTCGGATTTACGAAAGTGTTTGGATTTACACGCTCAGTACGTTAATATTATGTCGCATTACTATCGTATAGTACTTTACGCAATCGTTGTCACTTTAATGGCAACGGGATGCGTCCCTAAAGAGCCGTTTCCTCCCGAACAACATTACGCATCATCTGCTATCAATGTCCCTTTTATTCCTCCTCGTTCCGAATTGTGCGGTTCAACCTCTATTGAGATGGTTTCGTCGTATTGGCAATCTACTACCTCCTATATTCCTAAACTCACCATGCAGGAACTGGACGGGTATACATTGATTCCGGCAAAAGGGGGTACGTTGCAGATAGAGATGATGACATCTGCTCGCGCAAACGGTCTGATTGCCTATCCGATGGAGCCAACCTTTGATGCGCTATTTGCAGAGCTTTCGGCGCATCATCCCGTGATCGTGTTGGTAAACCGCAGTTTTTCATGGCATCCGCTTTGGCATTATGCACCGGTGATCGGATATGATGAGGAAAAAAGGCAGATCATCGTCCATTTTTCGGATCAGCCGAATGAAGCAGTACCCCTTGCAACCTTTGCCGCATTGTGGAAACGAAGCGGTAACTGGGGTGTTGTTCTGCTTCCTCCGGGGGAGCTTCCTGCGTTGGTTTCATCGAAAACAGTTTTACGATCTATATATGAATTTGAGAAAGCAGGAGATCGTTTGGGCGCGATTAGGGCGTATCAAAGCGCACTGATACGTTGGCCGGAAGATACGGATATCCTTTTTGCTTTAGCCAATGCCGAATTCAACGTCTCGAATTTTTCAGAAGCAGAGAAAAATTATCGCAAGCTTTTAGCTTTAAAACCGTCTCACGCACTTGCACTGAACAATCTATCGATGCTTTTATGTCGCAGCAGCAGATCCGATGAAGCATTAAAACTGCTCGATAAGGCTGTAACAGACGATCCGAAAATACAATCTTTGATTAAATCTTCACGTGAAGAGATTGAGGCAGGTTGTATTGCTTTGCCAAAAAAATAACCGATAAATCGATAGAATACTAGTACGTATCTATTTTACTATGGGATCAATATGGCAACAGGTTTGGAATGGGGGGATCAGTATCTTTTAGGGATCAAAGGGATCGATGAACAGCATCGATATCTTTTCGAAATAGTGGGGCGAATCGCTTCACTGGATTCCGTAACGTCGACAAAAGAGGAACTTCGTCATATACTGGGTGAATTGAGCCGCTACATGAGTGAGCACTTTCATGATGAAGAGGTATATCTGCAACAAATCAGATTCCCCGAACTGGAATATCATAAAAAACTCCATCGTGAAATTATTGAATTTTTCAATACGTCGGTTACGAATTCTCCGACGATAGCGATGATTCAGACCAAACTCAAATTTATCATTAAAAAAGCACTGATCGATCACATCATCACCGAAGACATGAAAATCAAACTTTTTTGTGCAAATCAGCCGGAAGATACCGATGAATATGTTTACGATCTTGGATAATTCATGGAGAGTCTTTTAATGGAAAGTGATATTCGCAATCTCTCACCCAAAGAGCAGTTAAAGCATACTCTAAAAGCGGATGATCCTGCCTATCGATATTACAAATCTATATTCCATCTCACGGACGGGATGATCGCCTTGAGTGACGGAGATCAGATAATCGATGCCAACAGGGCATTTCTCACTTTTTTCGACTCACTTGATATTGATGTGTTTGCGCCTTCATTTCGTCTTTATGAACAGTTTTTGACAATCGACAAATATGGATACGTGTATGAAGGGTATCTCAATAATCGATGGATCGATACTGTTTTATCCGAAGAAAAAAAACATTATAAAGTCGGGATCAAAGGGGCAGATACGATTTTTACTTTTTCGGTCTCGGTTACACGTTTGGATCAAAATCATGAAGTATATGTCATCACCTTTTCCGATGTTACTGACATGATGAGCTATAAAGGCATTCTCGAAGAGGGTCTGAAAACAAGTAACCATGAGAAAGCCCAGACACAATATATTCTGAGTCAATACAATCAGGCGATCGATATTTCAAATCTGGTCGCCCGATGCAATCTAAACGGTGTGATGACCTACGTCAATGATTCATTATGCAAAACCCTCCAATATACGCCCGAGGAGTTGATCGGTCAGCATGTTTCGATTTTATTTGAATCCAATAACGATGTTGTGTGTCAAAAAATGGCGTTTGAATCGGTTTATGGGGGAGAAATTTGGAAGGGTGTTCTGAAAAATATCGGTAAACACGGAACGTTGCACTATTTTGCGACGAGTATCATACCGATCAAAAATAAAGATGATGAAATTATCGAAGTTCTTTCCATCCGTCATGATATTACAGAGATGGTAAAGGCCAAAGAGGAAGCGATTCAAACCCTCGAAGCCAAAACAAAATTTTTCGATCAGGTGTCGCATGAGCTGCGTACCCCACTCAATGCAATCCTCAATTTTACAGATCAGGCGCTAGAGAGTTATGATGAGATTGCAGAGGATGAAGTAAGCAAAGAACTGGTCAAAACCTATCTCAAAAGAGCTTATAAAAACTCCGAACAGCTTTTGGGGTTGATCAACTCGCTTTTAGACATGGCCAAAATCACGTCAGGAAAAACCGAAATGGCAATGGGCAAGCACAACGTGATAGGGTTGCTCAGAGAGGCGTATGAAAACTGCTACAGTCTCACCAAAGACCTTAGAATCGACTACCGGTTTAGATCGGATAAAAGTTTCATAGAGATTTTGTGCGATCCTCTGAAATTCAAACAAATTATTACGAATCTCATTTCCAATGCATTGAAGTTTACAACCGTCGGGTTTGTCGAAGTACGGATTCGGGAAACGGATCATCACTATCTAATCGAGGTTGAGGACAGTGGGATCGGGATACCCAAAGAGAAAGTCGATCTTGTCTTTGAACCGTTTCAACAGGTGCGCGATCATGGGTTCGGAACCGGATTGGGGCTGAGTATCTCCCGTGAATATGCCCTTGCGATGGGGATGACACTGCAACTGCGTTCAGAGGAGGGAGTAGGGAGCTGTTTTATCATAAGTGTGCAGAAAATAGTTGGATAGAGAATTAAATGAGAGTAACACTATTTATCAAGCGGCAAAGAGATTTTGAAGCATGCACCTCGAGCCGTATTATAAACGTGTAAAGATCCTTTTCCATGCTTTTCAACGATTGTTTTCGACATATATAAGCCAATACCGGTCCCATTTTTTTCCATTTTAGTACTGAAATAAGGATCAAAAATTTGATTGATTATTTCCGCTGGTATTCCTCGCCCATTATCTTCTATCTCCATACAGCTCATTTTTTCTTCTAAGAATGTGCGGATCCTTATTTTTGGTTCGGAAATCGCGTTCTCCATAAGTATATCTTCTGCATTGTTGAGAATATTGAGGATTACCTGTCTTAATTCACGCGGATAGGTCATAAAAGGATGATCCTCGTGATATGTTGTTTCAACTGTAATGGATTTAGTAGTCAAAATTGGTTTTATGATCGTTAGACACCCCTCAAGCAGCTCTTTCCATGTTGTCAATTCTTTTGTTTTATCTTCTTTGAAAAAGTTTCTAAAATCGTTGATAGTATCGGATAGTTCCACAGAAAGATCACTAACCAAATCGAGCTTTTCAATAAAATGGTTTTTATTGTATTGATCCATCATCGCTTCGAGACTCAATAGCCCCGAAATACTTGAGATAGAAGCAAGCGGCTGCCGCCACTGATGCGCAATCATATTGATCATCTCTCCCATTGCCGCGTACCGTGATTGCATCATCATCATGTCGTCTTTATTTTTTAGTTCCGTTATATCCATTGCAGACGAAATAAGAGCTTTTTTTCCATCAATGATCCCAAAAAGGGCCGAACTGAATTGCCATGTAACTTTTGTTCCAGATTTACTGAAAAATGAAAATTCTCCCTCATCGACTTTGTGTGTGATATTAAAAAGATTTCGGATATGAGTTTTTATTTCATCTTGGTGTTCTTTGTAGACTTTGTCAACCCAACTGTCTGTAGTCGGCGTCTCCTCATGGGTGTAGCCGCATATATCAGTCCATGTCTTATTGATTTTCACGATGTTTCCGTCTTCGGTATGGACTATAATCGGGTTGGGGGCTGTATTGATCATATTTTCAAGTTCATCATTAAGTGCTTGTATCTCTACAGTCATTTTACGTGCTAAACTTTGTGCCTGTTTAGTAGTTTGGGAAAATGAGAGGATTGTCAGCAATAAGAGAAATGAGATCGGCAAACCGGCTAAAATGATCAATCTGGAAGGATTGTTATTCAGGGTTGATTTAAAAGAGGGAAGGGTTTGAAAAACTGCCGTCCAAGTCCGCCCGTACATCACAATAGGAATCGTTTCTGTAAAAAGGGGATTGGTATTGAGCGTATTACTGCTCTCATACAGAAGTGTTTTATCCGAGATGGATGTACCATCATACAGTTTTATCGAAATATTGGGATTCTTATGAAGTAAAATTTCGTTCATAAGGTCTTTGGAACGAAATGGGGCGTACACAAATCCATCCAGATGGGCTCGTCTTTGTGATGGTGTCATTAGAGGATTCTGAGTTGCATAATATGGAACATACATTAAAAAACCTGGCTGGATATCGGTCGCTTGCTCTTGAACTAATGTCACTTTTCCTGAGAGAGTTGTAAGCCCCGTATCCCGTGCGTGTACCATGGCTTGTTGGCGGATCGGATCGGTAAACATATCGTATCCGATAGCCCGTCTATTTCTCTCGTCCAACGGTTCAAGGTAAATAATTGAGTGATATTCTGCCCTTTTGTATGAAGGTTTGATAGAGTATTGCACAAACCCGTCAGCACGAATTTTTGCAATGTGTTCGACAAGTTTTTTCTGCGGGATCACTTTTGTAAATCCGATCCCCTGGAATCCCGGATAGTGTTGAGCAAGTTGCATTCTCGAGATATAAATATTCCATTTTTTTCGGTTCATTCGCTCTACCGTACTCAATAATGAAACACCGCTTCTTAATGTATTTTCATAGGTATGCATGCGCGCAGTGATCTCATGAACGGCATTGGCATTGGAAATATTAAAACGAGTCTTCGCCTCTTCTAAAGTATTTTTTTGTGCATTTATCCATAATAAAATTGTGATTACGACTGCGATGAAAAACCCCAGCCAAGCAATCAGAACGGATTTAGATAATAATACATTTTTGTCACGGAGGAGAGAGAGGATTTTAAAGAGCTTTGAATTCACGTATCAGCTCCATTTGTCGGTTTGCGATATATCCGAGTAATTTATCGCTATTGGGTGCAGTGAGTTCAAAGAGAAGTACCACATGGAAACTTTTGGAAAAACTGTCAATCCGGTAGACGGTCCCGATTATGGATAGACTCACCGGCTGCAAATCGGTTTCGAGAACCACAGCAATTTTGGCGCTCTCTCCGACGGTGAGACCCGCTGGTAGAGCATCAATCTCGATTTTAACCGAACAAATCGAAATATCAATAATCCGAGTTTTTCCGAAAAATTTTATCTCATTTCGAAAGAGGGTCACGCTGTGGCGTTCTTCATCGGGTTCGAGACGAATATTGACTCTTTGGTCCGCACTTTCCTGTACAAACTGCATATCGGAAAAAGTTACGGTCTGCTGATCAAAATCAATGCTGTTGGCTATTTTGCATAAGACACTGAAGGGAAACAGTTCAGACGTAATCGTAATATTTTTAGCCAATTTGATCGCCTTGAGCTGGGAGTGCGCTGTTTTTAGAACGACATTTTTTTCATCCATTTGGATCAAAAGCGCACTGTTTACGATGGTCAAACCGCGATAAAAATTATGAAGTTTGACTTCAGAAGCATTCTCTTTAATGACATTCATGAGTTTCAGTACTGCACTGGTGTCGTGAAGTTTTTTGTCGTTTTTAGCCGCATTGCCGTCGAAAATCATCATCAGATTTAAATCAGAAATATCATCAAATGAGAGAATGACAAATCCCTCTTTATCAGGAATTATTCTAAGCTTCATTATCAAATGCCGGGCTTCATTGGAATGATTCGCTACTTTGGCATGAAACAGCTTGCCCGGATTTTCAAGTGCTTTTTCAAACCATCCGGATTCCGATGTCGAATACAAAAAGCCCTGGTGTTCTTGAAGCAATGTGTCGAGTTCATTATGTTGCTGTATAAATTCTTCAAGACTTTTTACACCGAAAAAATCGAGAAACTGTCGATTAACAAGGATAGGGGTTCCTTTCTCAAACATCATAAGAAGATTGTTTTGATAATTGAAAATATCGTTTAACTGTCTTTCGAAAATCCGTTTATTCCGCTCATTATGGATTGAAAGGACGGCTTGATGCAAGGTGCTAACCAGTAAAGGTACCTTGGTCGGTTTTGAGAGATAGCGAAAGACTCCAATGTCAATGGCTTCGTGCAAATATTCTTTCTCATCAAATGCAGAGAGAAAAATAATACGGACATCATTATTATCCTCTTTGATCAATTTCGCTAAATCAAAACCGCTCATCCCCGGCATTTTGATATCTGTTAAAACAATATCGGGGTTGTGTTCACGGTAAAGCTGAAAACCGGCCTCTCCGTTCTCAGCTGTGTAGATGTACGGAAATAGCTTTTTTAAAAGCTCGGATACACTTTCCCGCAAACCTTTGTTATCTTCGACATAAAGCACTTTTATCTCTTCACCTAATCTCTTTAATTCATCTATAATCGTATGCAATTTTGTTCTCTTCTATTTCTTTTATTTATAGTATTTAAACTGGATCATACAAAGAGAAAATCATAAAACTATCTCATGCATTCCAACTTTAGTGTTTTGTAACCGTTCTGAAACATTTGACTTCTAAAAAGCTAAATTGTAAATGCTGTGATTTTTTTGTGATTCTTTACCTATAAGATTTCTGCCGAATGAAACTTCGACAGGACGTAGAGCAATGAATGAGTTAAAGCTTTTGATCGTTGATGATGTGGAGGACAACCGTTTGATCCTAAAAGCGATCTGTCAAAAACTTGACGGTTTTGAGATACGGGAAGCGAGCGATGGAATCGAAGCGATTGAATCGGTCGAAGCGTGGCATCCGCATATCGTATTAATGGATGTCATGATGCCTCGTCTAGATGGTTTTGAAGCATCAAAAATCATAAAAGCCCGCTATCCGGAAACGGTCATCATGGTAGTGACAGCTGTTATGGATCCTCATATGGAAACCAATATGGCACAGATCGGTGTCGGGACGTATATCCATAAGCCGGTCGATAAAGAGTTGATCCGATTTAAACTCAAAAGTTTCGGCGATCTGATCCGTTCGAAAGAGGGGAATTTTAAAAAACTCTCTCCTAAAGATACTCTGAACCCTTTTTGTACGGATATCCGCCATTTTAAAACGATTTTCGATATCTCTGATGCGGAAGCGATGATGGATTTCGGAATGTGGATATTGTCGCAATGCGAACAAAGAATGACAACCTCCTGTCATAGAGTCGATTCCACACTGGAACTTTTGTATGAACTCATGCGCCACAGCACCCGTGATAAAGATGCGATGAGCATTATTGTCGAAGAGAGTTTTGAAGAGATTTTTGTAACGATGAAATTTGATAATCCTATCCATACAAATTTGAAAATTACAGGTTTGATCGATGAGATGGGAGACGATTGCGTTCTGCGCGAGAACATTGCCTGTATCCGTATTCGGATCTGTGATGAGAATAAACTTCACAAAACTCCAATAGCTCAGACGATCCAACCTAGAATCAATGCAGTCGAAGCGCCAGTCAAACACCCTGTGAACATTGTTGTCGAACCTGAACCTGTTGTTGAAACTAAACCGGTGGTCGAAGCGGTAGCAGAGGTAGCCAAAGTAACCAGAGTGATCGATACCGAAGAGAAAGAGCTTCTGCGACAAAGTTTTGTCCATAAAACGGCTGCTGTGGATTATGTACGGGATATCGGCGGCGACGTACTCGATGAGATTCGCGATTTGGAAAGTTTGGATGAAGAGTGGGGAGAAAAACTTCGTGCCTTTGAATCGGAACCGACCGTGGCAAATCTCCATGAATTTGCGGACGGGGTATTGGGGATCTATGTACGCGGAATCAATAACCTCTTTGAATTTACGGCATTGGCATATGCCCTCTCATCGCTCGGAGCCTTTTTAAAAGAGCATGCAGAATCCGTGGCTCAAGACAACACAAAAGTCAAAACGCTTGTGATGTTGCTAGAGCATTTGGGATTGGATCTTGTTTCATGGAGAGAACATATTTTCGCCTTGCAAGATACCGGGGATATCCACTATCTGGACAGTTCATTCTTCAGTTCCTGTATGCAGATAGAGGGGATTATCGGAGACAAGGAACTGGATGTCGACGATGATAACGACATGGAATTTTTTTAAAACACACAAAGGAGAAAACAAATGGCAAAACGGGTAATTATAGTGGACGATTCCAGAGCGGTGATCGCTACGGCAGAGTTGGCGTTGGAACAAATGATCGGCAGCGGTGTTATTGAGTTCAAATCGTATTTAAATCCGGCAGAGCTTTTAAGTGCCCTGCAAGCCGGAAGCGAAAATTTCGATCTTTTGATCAGCGATGTGAACATGCCTCAGATGAACGGATTGGATTTGGCCCGTGCGATAAAAACGGATGATCGCTATAAAACAAAACCGATCATCATCCTCACGACTGAGAGTTCCGAACAGATGAAAATGGCAGGAAAAGAGATCGGTGTGACGGGATGGATGGTCAAACCTTTCAGCGATGATAAGCTGGTGAAATCACTCAAAATGGTATTGGGAGTATAACGTCATGGAACAAAACAGTGCTCAGACAAGACGGGAACGGTATCTTACCTTTTTTTTAGGGGGAGAACAGTACGGGATTGCCATCGGGAGAATCAAAGAGATCATAGCAATGATGAAAGTGACCAATGTCCCTAAAACCCCTGAATACATGCGTGGTGTTATCAACCTGCGCGGATCGATTATCCCTGTGGTCGATACACGGCTTCGCTTCGGTATGGAAGAGAGACAAGCGGACATGCACACGGCGATTATTATCGTCGAAGTGGAAAAAGTCAATATCGGATTTATTGTCGATCGTGTTGAAGAGGTCGCATCGATTGATTCGTCTCATATGTCTGAACCCCCTAAATTCGGAAGCCATATCGATACCAATTTTATCTGCTCGATGGCGCAAATCGAAGAGAACGTGGTGATGATTTTGGATGTGCTCAAGCTCTTTGAAGCGGATGAGCTGGTTAGTCTTGAACAGATTCAAAAAATACAGATAAGTGAAGGAGAATAATATGAAGTGGTTGGAAAATATGGTATTGCAGAGTAAATTGATGTTGCTAACGGGCGTGATGGTCGTAGCAATGATGGTTCTTGGGTATATGGGCTTTAATGCTACAGCAGGATGGCAGTCTGATATTGTAGAGATCGGTGATGTCCGTGTTCCGTCACTAGTAAGTGTCGGAACCATCCGAAACGGTACCCAATTGGTTGCCATTCAGATGAACCGCGTTCGCGGGCTCAAAGGCAATCCAGCACTGCAGGATAAAATGGCGAATGCATCGGATGAAATTCAAAAAGGGTTTGATCGCATCGATAAAGGGATGAAAATCTATGAGCCGCTTCCGCAAACTCCGGAAGAAGCGACTGAGTGGAAAGTTTTTAAATCAAATTACGAAACATGGCGTAAAGAGAGTGAGAAATTTCAAAAAGAGATCGTCGAAGGATTGGCAAAAACCAATGATCCGGTTCAAATTGAGGCACTTTTTAATGTTATGACGGCGAAAATCGAGGCCATTCGCTCAGATCGTATCGCTATGACGGATTCGCTTCAAAAAGTATACGATATTAATAAGGACGTCATTGATAAGACCAATAAAGTAGCAAAAGAAGAATCTACGGCATACAAACAAATGTTTATGGTCGTTGCCGTTGTTTCTATCCTTTTTGCAGTCTTATTGGCATGGGTATTGATCCGTTCGATCACCCGTTCAATCACGCAAAGTGTTACTTCGATTCGTGACGGTGCGATGCAGATTACATCGGCATCGGATCAAGTCGCGGCATCGTCGTCATCTTTGGCACAGGGGGCGAGCGAGCAGGCAAGCAGTGTTGAAGAAGTCAGTGCAACCCTCGAAGAGTCTACCGCGATCAACACTCAAAACACGGATAATGCACGTCAAGCTGACATTTTGGCGAGAAATGCAAACGATTCGGCGAAAGCAGGGTATGAAAAAGGGGAACAACTCTCCCATTCTATGCATGCGATCACAGAATCGGCGGCAAAAATCTCAGGTATTATTAAAACCATCGATCAAATCGCATTCCAAACCAACCTTTTGGCTCTCAATGCGGCAGTCGAAGCGGCACGTGCGGGTGAACACGGTTTAGGATTTGCAGTCGTTGCTGATGAGGTGCGAAATTTGGCACAACGTGCAGCGTCTGCGGCTAAAGAGACTTCTGTGATTATCGAAGAGGTCGTAGGTCAGATCAAAGAGGGGAATCAAATCGCCCTTGCAACCCATACATCGTTCCAGGAGATCGTTGAACAAAGCAAAAAAGTATCGGATTTGATCGGCGAAATCGCTATTGCCGGTAAAGAACAGGCAGAAGGTATGGGACAGATCAATCAGGCGATGGGTCAAGTAGACCAAGTAACCCAGCAAGTTGCCGCCAACTCCGAAGAAGCAGCCGCTGCGGCAGAAGAGCTTAATGCACAAGCGACATCGATGATGGAAACTGTCCGTATCTTGGCAAAAATGGTCGGGATGGAAAGCGATGCACCGGCAGCAACTGCACGAAAAGTGAATCTGCACCGTTTGGATCCGAATCCGATCATTGCCCATCGTACAGCGGCTCCAAAGCACAAAGCGATCTCTTCCAAAGCCGATGAAATTTTCCCTCTTCATGAAGATGATTTGAAAGAGTTTTAAATGCAATTCGACGGAGATGCATTAACGATCGGATTGGATATGTCGATGGAAGAGGTGCGTGAATTTGAACAGTTCGTTCGTCCTCGTATCGAATACATCGAGACGATCGAGGTAGAAGAAGGAGGGACCCTCAAAAGCAGCGCACTTTTGGCTCTTTTGACGAGTCTCAAACGAACCCGTCCGGAGTTGAGAATTCCTTTTTTAGAGAGAGGGACGACAACTTCTAACGTTTATGGAACATTGCATTGGATCTGTTATGACTAAACAAGAACAAGTCAAAGCGATATTTATCGAAGAAGCGGGAGAGATCATCGAAAAGCTTGATGTGGATATTCTCCGATTTGAAGAAAATTCAGCTGATTTTGACCTATTGAACGAAATTTTTCGGGGTGTTCATACGCTTAAAGGGAATGCCAATGCATTTGGATTTACCCGACTGGGCGAATTCGTTCACCATTTCGAAGACGTACTTGATCATTATCGCAATACCAAAGAGGATGTGGAAGAACATCATCTCGAACTTTTTGTCGGAAGTGTCGATGTCATCAAAGAGGTAATGATATGTGAGCTCGATGCTCTTCCTGATTTACCGGGTGATTACGGTGAGTGTTTAGAGAAAATCAAAAATTTGATCGCTTCAAAACGTAACGTAAGTTCAACACCGTCAGTAGAAATGGCGCAAGAGCCGATGATGCTGGATTTGGCATCCGAATTCGGGTTGAGCTGTTCTGAACAGTTTGAAGAAAGTGTAAACGAGAGTATTTTGATACATCAGGCATCTCAGGCCGAGGGATTGAATCTCTATCGGATCGATTTGACGCTGGATGGCGATGCATACAAGCGGGGATTCGATCATCTCCTTTTTCTAGGGCTTTTGAGAGAGAACGCCGTATCGTTGGAGAGCTTTTTCAATATGGAAGGTGTACGTACACTTGAGACGTTCACTGTGGATGAAAATGTAATTTCCCATATGTGTGCAGTACTTTTGACACCCCAAAACATGGAAGATGTACGCGAAAATTTTGAGTTCTTATTCGATCATGAATACAAAGTCGTTCTGATCAAACCTTTAGCGGCTGTGACAGAACCACAGATAGAAGAACCTGTGGTCATAGAGATGCGCAAAGGGGAAGACCGCCGTAAAGAGGATCGCAGAGAGAGCAGCATAAGCACAACATCAGCTAAATCGACGATCCGTATCGACACGTTCAAACTTGATGAACTGTTCGATTCGGTCGGTGAACTGGTTATTGCCCAAAACTTTATCGCCCAAAACGAAAAAATACGCTCCATCGAAGATGAATCGATCAGTCGTACGATCGAAACCCTCTCCAAAATCACCAAACGGATCCAAGACCGGGTGATGAGCCTTCGGATGGTCGCGATTCGCGATACGTTCGATAAGATGAAACGGGTAGTTCGAGACACTTCGAAAAAGACAGGAAAAGAGCTTCATCTGAATGTCTTAGGTGAAGAGACGGAGATTGATAAAACAATGATCGACAGTCTTTCCGATCCGTTGATCCATATCATCCGTAACGCGATTGACCATGGTCTGGAAGCGGACGCGGATGAGCGTCTAGCAGCGGGTAAAAAAGTTGAGGGGAATATCACCCTTCGTGCCTATCACAAAAGCGGCAGTATCGTGATCAGTGTCAGCGATGACGGACGCGGTATCAACAAAGATAAAGTGTTCCGAAAGGCAATCGAGAGAGGCATTATCACCGGAGATGAAAATTTGAGCGACAGCCAAATATTCGGTCTTATTATGCAGCCGGGATTCTCGACTGCCGATACGATCAGTGACTTGTCCGGGCGCGGTGTCGGGCTCGATGTTGTTAAAACGTCCATCGAAAAATTGCGCGGCAAGATCGAGATTGATTCGAAAGAGGGGGAGGGGACAACATTCTCGATGGTTCTTCCTCTAACGTTGGCAATTATTGACGGGATGCTGGTGCAAGCGGCAGGCGAGATCTATATTATCCCGACATTGAGTGTCGTTGAATCATTCCGACCGGAGCGTGAAATTGTGCATGCCCTTAAAGAAAAAGGGGAGTTCGTTTCATTGCGCGGTCAGCACATTCCGGTGATTCGGCTCAGTGACGTTTTTGATTTGCCTGCCGAGCGAATAGAGCCATGGGAAGGGATATTGGTGTGTGTTGAAACCGAGGCTGGACGTATCGCCATTATGGTGGATGAACTCGTCGGACGACAACAGGTCGTCATTAAACCTCTGGGCAAATCATTGGCAAAACTCAAAGAGATTTCCGGCGGAGCGATTTTAGGAAGCGGCGATATTGCGCTAATCCTCAATGTGGATGAGCTGCGCCCGCTGATTGAGGGAAATAATGGCGGAAATTGAGCTTAGGGCGGAAGAGTTCACCCTTTTTCGAAAGTACATTTACGAAAAAGTAGGGATTTCTCTCTCGGATCAAAAGAGCACGCTTGTCAAAGGGAGGCTGAATAAACGGCTGAACCAGCTGAATCTCACCTCTTTTCGGGCGTATTATGATTACTTGGTAAACGATACGTCGGGGGATGAACTCGCACTGTTCGTGAGTGCCATATCGACTAACGTTACCTCGTTTTTTCGAGAGAGTGCACAGTGGAAATGGCTGGAGAGCTATTTGCCCGCATTGGTCGCATCTAAACGGGATAAGAAAATTCGTATTTGGTCGGCAGGGTGTTCGAGCGGAGAAGAACCGTATACGATTTTGATGTTTTTGCAGCACCATTTGCACGATTTTGATTCGTGGGATATCAAGATTTTAGCGACTGATATTTCGACTAAAGTATTATCTCACGCGATTAAAGGACATTATGACGCTAAAAATGTTGAGCCTCTATCCAAAGAGATTGTCCATCGTTCCTTTGACAAAATACGCACCGAGGATGGGATCAGTTACCAAATAGCTCCCCATCTGCGAGAGAAAGTACTGTTTCGAAAGTACAATCTCGTTACTGACCCGTTTTTTATCAAAAATCGGTTCGATATGATTTTTTGCCGTAATGTTATGATTTATTTTGATGACGTTACCCGTCATGAATTAATAGGGCGATTTACAACGCTCTTACCGAAAGGTGCACCCTTGTTTTTAGGGAGCTCCGAATCGTTGACCACCCATCGAGAAACACTAAAGCTGTTGGGTTCGTCCATTTATCAACGACTGTAAAGGGTTCACATGGAGAAAACAGAACACGCTTTGACCCTTAAAGAGGCAAAGTTTGAGTTTAATGAACTCTTTTTTTCAATCACTGATCAGGACAGTACAATCCGATCAGGAAATGATGTATTTGTGCGGATCAGCGGATATACGAAAGAAGAACTGCTCGGTAGTTTTCACAATATTATCCGCCATCCGGATATGCCGAAAGTCATATTTAAAACGTTATGGGACTATTTGCTCGATGATAAGCCGATTGTGGCGTATGTCAAAAACAAGACAAAACAAGGTGGATATTACTGGGTTTTAGCCGCAGTATTTCCGCTTGAAGATCGGTATATATCGATTCGTATCAAACCCAATACAAAACTGCTTGCCGCGGCGAAAGAGCTGTATCCTAAATTATTAAAAGCCGAAAGTGTCAGAGGGATGGACGACAGTTCGAGAATCTTGCCGGAACTGTTACAGGCACTCGGGTATGAAAATTATGATCGTTTTATGAACGATGCGCTGTTACAGGAACTGAACTGGAGACAGAACAATGTTTCTCCGGCTGTTATTCATGATGATTATGAGATATTGCGTCCTTCTCTAAAAAAACTGAAAAGTGTTTACGGGTATAGCTGTGAATTGATGAGTCAGTACGATGCGTGGTTTGAAAAAATTGATCTTTTTACGCAGGTCAAATCGACCTTTGAAGAAAAAGGGCAGAAGCTCCGTGAATTGGCCCGAGATATCGTGTTTTTATCGCTGAACGCATCGGTTTCGTCGTATAAAGTCGAGAGCGGAGGAGAGACGTTCGGTGTATTGGCCAGCGATATCCGTTCCAATGCCAAAGAAAATGAGGCATTAATCAGCCGAATCGATGAGATCGTTCAACATTTTTCCGATGCCTTGAATACGGTCATTTTTGCCGTTGCGGGGATGCGTCTTCAAATTGAGATGGTCACTTACTTTATTCAGGAAGTCTCTACTAAAAACAGTGCAATTCAGATCCCGGAGCTTATTGCCAACATTTCGGATTTAGTTGCTTTGGTGGCACAGTATGCGGATAAGTCCAAACATATTCAGGCAAAACTGGATCAAGAGATTCAGGATGCATTAAAAAATTTGAACCAGCTGGAGCAGCAGATGATGTATTTGGGATATATCCAGATATACGGCATTATCGAAGCTGCGGGGAGTCATGACGAGTCGGTCCGATTCGGAGTGATTTTTTCTCAACTCAAAAGTTTGGTGCAGGAAACGACAGCCGAGATAGAGGTAATGCAGAAAATCGGGGGAGATTTTTCCGCTGAAAATAGAAATATGATTGAAAAATCGCATGAGATCGATCTTCGCTTGAGGAATTTAACAGAAGAGATATCTGCGATAATGCAATACGAAGAGTAACCTATGGAAAAAATACAAAATGATGAAATCGCTTTTTTAAGCCGAAAAATTTTAGAACTCAACAAACAGCTTATTGAAAGCGAAAAAGCTAAATCACGATTTTTATCGTTGATTGCAAGCGAACTTAACAACCCGATGACGGCCATTTTGGGGATGATTCCCCATTTGGCACCTGTGGGCGGTGATCTGCGCAAAGAAATTTTTGCGCTGGTACACGAAGAGGCTCTGCTACTGGATTCGCGTATCCAAAATTTAGTGGCGGCTGCTGAGATAGAGAGCGGAAACATCGATTTGACGTATGCACTGGTTGATCCGGAAGTTTTGGTTGAAGAAGCGATCGAAGCATTTAAATACCGTCTCAAGGAAAAAAATATTGCGATAACCGTACATAATGCCTTGTCTGACAAGATTGTTTCTGACCCCAAAAAACTCTATCTTATTGTTAAAAATATTTTGGGGAATGCGTGTGATTACGGGCTTGAAAATGAAATAGTCCATGTAGATATTTCAAAGAGCGGGAGTGAGTTGATCATAGCGATTAAAAACCGTGGAGAAGCACCGAAAGTGGAATACAAGCCGCAGGTGTTTACCCGTTTTGCCCATGGCCCGGAGGGGAACCATGGACTGGGTCTTGGGTTAAGTGTTGCCAGAGAGTTTTGTGAACGGATGGACGGCAAAATAGATTACAGCAACGATGAGACATCGGTTACTTTTGTGATCAGTTTACCGTTGCAAATCTCTCTTCCGGACTCTGAAGCGTGCGGTTCAAATGAGTTTTTATTTGAATCGTTCGATGATGCTATTGAACTCTGATGATACAGGGAAGCTCGACATTCATCCATGTTGGTCAAATCCATGTGGATAATGCTCCACATGCTATTTCGACGGTCTTGGGATCATGCGTCGCCGTATGCTTGTATGATATGTCGCTCGGTATCGGCGGTATGAACCATTACCTCCTTCCGTTTTGGAACGGGAACGGTTTGCAGTCTCCGAAGTTCGGCAATATTGCGATACCGAAATTGATCGATAGTATGCTTGCTCAAGGTTCAACCCCTAAAACATTGCAAGCCAAAATATTCGGAGGGGCTTCGATGAATATAGGTGCATCGGATGCGATGATGATCGGACAAAAAAACATACTGGTTGCCAGGGAAATTTTGAAAGAGTACAAAATTTCCATTGTGGCCGAAGATGTCGGCGGACAAAACGGAAGGAAGATACAGTTTGATTTAGAACGCGGCAAAGTGCTTTTAAAATACGCGCAACGCAGCGATATGATGAGTGGAGGAGGATGAGATGGCAATTCGTGTATTGATCGTAGATGACAGTGCAACGGCTAGGGCAGTTTTACGGGATATTTTGGAATCCGATCCTATGATAGAGGTGGTAGCAACCGCTTCGGATGCGTATGTGGCACGGGATAAAATTGTCGAATTGCGCCCGGATGTCGTCTGTCTGGATGTGGAAATGCCGCGTATGGACGGGATCACCTTTTTAAAGCGCCTTATGCATTATATGCCCGTACCGGTCATTATGGTCTCCTCATTAACCCAAAACGGTGCGAAAACAACCCTCGAAGCGCTGGAAGCAGGGGCAGTCGACTTTGTCGCAAAACCCCATTCGCATATTTATGACGGTAAAGAGGAGATGCGCGACGAGCTGCTTTCAAAAATAAAAGTCGCTTCGAAAGTACGGGTCCAAAAACGTATTTTAAGCAATCCTCAGCAGGCAAATACTACTTCACTGGCTGAAACGACCCATAAAATTTTGGCCATCGGTGCTTCGACAGGGGGGACTGAAGCGCTCAAAGACGTGTTGATGGGATTACCGAGAAACGCACCTGGGACAATTGTCGTTCAGCATATGCCGGCTAATTTTACAGGTCCGTTTGCAGAGAGACTCAATTCACTGTGTGCGATGGAAGTGCGTGAAGCGCGTAACGGCGACTCTATAACGCCGGGTCTCGTGTTGATCGCTCCGGGAGATTATCATATGGTTGTTCGCCGTTCAGGAGCCCGATATTACGTTGAAATCGGGAGTGGAGAAAAGGTCTCAGGACACCGTCCCTCAGTAGACGTTTTGTTTAATTCTGTCGCAAAAATAGCAGGATCTAATGCAATCGGAGTTATACTGACCGGGATGGGCGGAGACGGTGCGCGAGGGTTGCTTTCGATGCGCAATGCAGGTGCAGGAACGATCGGTCAGGATGAAGCGAGCTGCGTCGTGTATGGGATGCCGAAAGTAGCGTATGAGCTAGGCGGAGTCGAGAGACAGTTGCCGTTGTCCAAAGTGGCGAACGGTATTCTCGAACTGCTCTAAGTTCTATGATAGTTTTATGACTTTATTTTTTTATAATGGTTCATAAATACGGTAAGGAGAACAGATGGCAACATTTAAAGATCTGCAAAAGTTTTCCTTACGTTTGAACGTATTGTATGTAGAAGACAATGATTCCGTGAGAGAAGAAACGGCAAAAGTATTTAAACCTTTTTTTGCACATATTGATCTCGCAAATAATGGAAAAGCGGGATTGGATAGCTATAACAACACCCATTATGACATTGTCATCACAGATATTAATATGCCGGTGATGAACGGAATCGAGATGATTGAACGGATTAGAGAAATCAATCCGGAGCAAAAGATTATCGCGATTTCGGCACATGACGAACCCGTAATATTGATGAATTTAATGCGCAAAGGAATCAGCAGTTTTATCCTCAAACCACTCAATCTAAACGATATGCTCACCGCACTTTATCCTGTATGTCGTGATGCGGATGCCCAAAAGGAGAACATAGCACTCTTCGAAACACTTCAAGAGGAGCGCAAACAGCTTAAAACGGTAGTCCGCATGCTCACATCGCATTTGCATACGGTTGCAATCAAAAACGAACAACTCGGAGATCTTTATGCTCAGACAAAGCCGGAAGAGAGATCACGGCTCTTAGAAGAGTATTTTGCAAAAGATGAAGACCAAGGGGATGAAAAGGTGGTATTGATCCAAGACGATTGCGAAGAGATAACCGATTTGTTAAACGAAATTCCCGAAGAGCTTTCGCTTTATGTCGAGAATAAGCAGATCGAGCATATCCATCGAATACGGGATGATATGATGAAAATATCCGCTATTTTATTCCATTATTCTCCCTTTTTAGATCCTTTGGCGGAAAAGCTGGGTGCATTAGCCCATGTTATTGCCGAAGAGAACGATTTTATAGCACTGCTGAATGAAAAGGCCGATTTGCTTTTGAGACTTTTTGATGCCGTTTGCATTGATTTGCGTCTTTATGTCAAACGGTTTTCCACTGAGAGCATGGCTATGAAAAACATCCATCATATTCATCAGCCGACTTCGCTCAGCATTCAGCAGATTATAGGACTGATTCATCCTGATAAAGCCGAATCCGGCGATATCGAATTTTTTTGAGCATCCATGTTAAAGCATTTTATTGTACACACTCCTCACACTGCTGATTTGATTCATAGACGACTTGTTACCGTATCGGGTCTCATCTTTTCCATCATTGTCGTAGTACTTGTTTGGTGGGGTGCGGATCGATATTTTTTTACGCGTTCCCAAAATCTTTTTGAACATTATGTCCATGAGAATTGTACTGCTATCGATCGACGGATACATCGATACGAAAATGCGTTGCTCAGCGGAGTCGGATTTATGCAAGGGAGTGATTATGTCTCGCGTAAAGAGTGGCGGCAGTTTGTACAGACGCTTAATCCTAAAAAATATTATCCGGGAGTACAGGGAATAGGGTATTCGATCATGCTTTTCCCTAATCAGGTTAGTGCCATAGAGAAGAGAATGAAGGAAGAGGGATACCCCCGTTTTGTTCTTAAACCCGCCGGTAAAAGAGAACGCTACAGTGCTATTCTCTATTTGGAACCGCTGGATAAACGCAATCTTGCAGCCATCGGATACGATATGTATTCTGACCCTATACGCCATGAGGCGATGCAAAGGGCGGCTGATACAGGCAGAGCATCGATTTCCGGAAAAGTCAAATTGGTTCAGGAGATCGATGAGAAGGTACAGGCAGGGTTTTTGATGTACCTTCCGTTTTATAAAACGGGAGAACCGATCAATACGATCGAAGAACGGCGTCGTGCCTTGGTCGGATTTGTGTATAGCCCGTTTCGTATGAACGATTTAATCGATTCTATGGAAGCCCATGACACTATGGTGAAGATCGAAATATACGACTCTCCTCAGCGTTCAAAAGAGCATTTGCTTTATCGTTCCGAGAGATACGGATACAGTTCCAAACATACCTCTCATCGAACTATCACTCTCGGAGGAAAGGTATGGCATCTTTATTATTACAGTACGCGACAGTTTGATTCATCGACAAACGGTTTTTATCCCATTCTTGTCGCCATGGGAGGACTGGGGATATATTTCCTCCTCTTCTATATTATTTTAGAGCTGTTGTATAGTCGAAAAATGCTTCAGAAAAATACCCTTGAGATTGAATCAAGCCGCTCTTGGCTTAAGAGGCTATTGGATTCCTCCGTCGACGGTATCCATATACTTGATACCGATGGAAAACTGATCGAATGCAGTCCGTCGTTTCTTCAAATGCTAGGTTATGATGTTTCTGATATCCCAAAATTGAGCGTTTACGATTGGGAAGCCAAACTGTCATCTGAACAGATACGGAATGCTCTGTATGCTGTAGCGTCGGTACCGATGAGTTTTGAATCGGTTTTTCGACGCAAAGACGGGACCTTGTTCGATGCAGAGATTACTGCTCGGCGTATTGATATAGACGGCATTCAATATTTGTATGCTTCTTTTCGGGAGATTACCAAACGCAAAGAAACCGAACGTCTGCTCAAAGAGAGCGAAGAGTTCTACCGGACGATGTTTGTGTCGATTAATGAAGCAGTCTGTATTTTAAGCGAAGATATTATCATTGACTGCAATGATCAGGCGATGCATCTGTTTGAGATATCCAAACAGCATCTGATCGGGATGAATATTTTTGATACCGCTCGCAATATCGTGTGTCGGGAAAACAGTTTTGCCTTTTATCTCGATACAGCTTATAACGGTGACTCTACAACAACAGAATGCTCTTTAACCTTGAAAACCCATAACGAGACAAAAATCGTTGAGTTCACCCTTTCAGGATTCGGTCGCAATGATAGTAACAAACTGGTGATGATTGCCAGAGATATAACCGAACGAATCGAAAAAGAAAAATTATTCAAAATGCAAACCCGTCAGGCTCAGATGGGAGAGATGATCTCCATGATAGCCCATCAGTGGCGTCAGCCTCTTGCCATTATCAACGCCATTACATCACAAATGAGACTGCAGAGGCTAATGGACGGGAATGAGGATGAGACTGAGCAGGAAAATCTCCGAAAGATTGAGGAACAATGCATCCATCTTTCTCAAACGATAACGGATTATCGAGATTTTTTCCGTCCAGATAAGCCCAAAGAAGCGTTCAGTTTTCATACGCTTATGAGTCATGCGCTTGATTTGATCGATCATACGCTTAAAAACAACGGTATTGAGATCGAAGTAATATCGAACTCCGATCCAAAACTGTTTACGTATCGAAATGAAGTGCTGCAAGTTTTGATTGCATTGTTGAAAAACTCACTGGACGCATTTGAAGAGAGCAGAGTAAATCAGGGAAAAATCAAAGTTACAATTGCTCAGGAAGGAAACTTCGGGGTCATATCGATTCACGACAATGCTGGAGGAATTCCGCCGGAAGTGATGAAAAAATTGTTTGTCCCTTACTTTACGACCAAAAATCAGCAATACGGTACGGGATTAGGGTTGTATATGAGTAAAGTTATTATTGAGGAACATTGCGGGGGGATCATCGAAGTGTTCAGCGAAGGAAACGAAACGACGTTCAGTATCAAATTGCCTTATGGAAATAATGGGAGCTCAAATGTTTAATAGGCTTAAAAACTTTAATTGCTTTGATCCTGCCGGTGTGATAACCCCGTTGATATTAATGATGGTATTGATTGGGGTTTGGGTGAGTGAAGGGTATCTGTTCTTCCATGTCCTCGTAGAAGTATTTTCGGTGATTGTCGGAATTATGATAGCCATCATCGCTTACTTTATGTATAAGTTTACCCGTAACGATTTCTTACTTTTTTTAGGGATTGGATTTTTTTGGACCGCTTTGCTTGATTTGATGCATATGCTCAGTTATTACGGAATGAATATTTATGGCGATGTTATGAATCCGAATCCTTCGACAACATTGTGGATTTTTGCCCGATTTCTTCAAACCGGGACGCTATTGATCGCCCCTTTTATCCGTTTTGACAGGATTTCTCCTCGGAGCATATTTTTGGTGATGGGAATCATCGCATCGGGTATCTACATTGGTACATTCCAGGGCTTCTTTCCTCTAATGTATGTAGTGGGGGAGGGATTGAGTACAACGAAAATCACTTTGGAATACATCATCATTTTCGCCTCGTTGATCGGAGTGATGATGTATCGTTCTCATCGAGGAGAATTTCACCCCTTTATGTATCGGATGATTCGTTCCTCGTTAGTACTTGGGGCTGTAGCGGAAGCGTGTTTTACTCTCTATGTCGACGTGTACGGTTTTATGAACTTTTTAGGGCATATTTTTAAATTCCTTACCTATTGGATGATTTTCAGAGGGATTGTTATTACGGCTCTAAAAGAGCCGTTTTCCATGTTGGCTAAAGCTTCGAGTGCGTATGATGCGATTCCTGTCCCTGTCATCGTTGTCGATAATGATGGAATTATTCGACAGACCAATCGTGCAACGGCAGAGTGTTCTTCTGCTTCATCCGATCAGTTTATCGGTCAAGATAATCATACTTTGCTTCATCCTCCGGGGATAACACCTGCCGAATGTGCCGTGTGTCAGGCAATTGAAAAAAAAGAGTCGGGCACGTTCGAAGTAGCATTTGCCGATAAATATAAACAATACACTATCAGCCCTATTAAAACCGAAGGTAAGCTGACGGGAACCCTCCAAATCTGTATCGATATGACGGCACAGCGTCAAGCAGAACGACAGCTCATTACAGAAGGGACACTGTTAAAAACCATCATAAATACAGTTCCGGTAAGGTTGTTTTGGAAAGATAAAGATTCTGTTTATCTGGGATGCAACAATTTGTTTGCCGAAGATGCCGGATTAAACAATCCCTCTGAGATCGTTGGAAAGCGCGATGATGAATTACTTTGGCACAATCAAGCGTCGCTGTATCGACAGGACGATTATGAGGTTATGCATAATGGATTGGCAAAACTCAATTATGAAGAGCCGCAGGAAAAAGGAAAAGAGGAGGCAAAATGGCTGAGTACATCCAAAGTACCTTTGAGAGAAGAGACCAATGGTCCGATTGTCGGTGTGGTCGGTGCGTATATTGATATAACTGATATCCGCCACGCACAACTTCAGATCAAAGATAGCGAAAGATTTTATCGGACAATTTTCGCATCGGTACATGAAGCGATTATTATTTTAGAAAATCATACACTGGTTGACTGTAATGAATTGGCATTGTCGTTGTTTGGAATGAACAAAGAAGAGTTGTGCGGCAAAGATATTTTTACTCTGGCACATAACATCGAATGTCAGAACGGGAGTTTCACGCACTATCTCGATTTGGCATATCAGGGAGAATGCGTGATACAAGAGTGTTCATTTTCTCTTTTCAGTGCACCCGATGAGGTAAAAATTATCGAATTTACACTTTCCGGATTCGGATACGAAGATGAAAATAAACTGATCATGATAGCCAGAGATTTAACCGGGCACATCGAAGAGGAAAGAATTTTCAGAATGAATACCCGCCAAGCCCAGATGGGGGAAATGATCTCTATGATCGCCCATCAATGGCGCCAGCCGCTGGCAATTATAAACGCAATAACCTCTCAAATGCGTTTGATAGAATTGATGAAGGAAGAACACGATTCTGCCTTGATAGAAAATCTGGTCAAAATCGAGGAACAAAGCTTCCATCTTTCTCAAACCATTTCAGCGTATCGGGATTTTTTCCGTCCGGATAAACCAAAAGAGTATTTCGACCTTTCGATTATCGTTGATAACGCGCTGAGTCTGATTGATCATACACTTAAAAATCATGGAATCACGGTAGAGAAAATCTCTTTTAGGGATTCCAAACTGTTTACATATCGAAATGAAGTGCTGCAAGTATTGATTGCATTGTTGAAAAATTCATTGGATGCGTTTATGGAGAAACGTATTTCCGACGGACATATTCGGATTACTTTGGATGGAGACAGCGAATACGCCATTCTTTCGGTTCACGACAATGCAGGAGGGATTGCTCCTGAAATACTCAACAAACTCTTTATCCCCTATTTTACGACAAAGACAAAAAATATCGGTACGGGAATAGGACTTTATATGAGCCGAATGATTATTCAAGATCACTGTCACGGTACTATTGATGCCTTTAGCCAAGCAGATGAGACTACATTTATAATTAAATTACCTTTAGAAAAGGAAGTGCAATGACGTTTAAAGAGACTGTACATCAGCTCTCGCATATATCAGAGGGGATGAGTGTTCTTTATCTCGAAGACGAGACACTGATACGGGAAAATACGAAGATACTGTTAGAGACGATTTTTTCGAATGTTGTAACGGCCTCCAACGGGGTTGAAGGATTGAACCTTTATCAGGAGGGAGCATTTGATATTGTCATAACCGATATTTTGATGCCCGAGATGAACGGTGTCGTTATGGTGAAAAAGATAAAGGAATTAAACCCCCAGCAATCTATTATTATCACTTCGGCATGTGAAGACGGCGGCTATTTGTTAGATCTGATCAATCTGGGTGTAGCTCAATTTCTACTCAAACCGATCAAGACCGAAAATCTGATACAAATCATTCATGAAGTGGTAACAAATATCTATAATCAGCGCAAGGTGAATGAACTGACCGTTCAGCTCAAACAAGACCTGCTCCACCAAACGACACTTTTGGAACAATACAAAGAGATTGTCGATATCTCAACAATCGTGACTAAAACGGATATGCATGGGCATGTCATTTATACGAATGAGGCATTTTGTAAAACAAGCGGATACCGTTTTGATGAGATTGCGGCTCAGGGGCACCGTATACTCCGACATCCGGATATGACGTCTGAATTTTATGCAAATATGTGGCAAACCATCCTCAATAAACAAACTTGGACGGGGACGATTAAAAATCTCAAAAAGAACGGGGAACACTATATTACCGATACAACGATCAAACCGATTTTGGATGAGTTTGGAAACATTCTCGATTTTATAAGTATTAGCCATGATGTGACCGAACTTTACGATTTGAACGATGAAATTTGGCAAACACAGCATGAAATGCTCTCCTTGCTGGGGGAGGTTGGAGAGAGCCGTTCCCAAGAGACGGGGAACCATGTCCGGCGTGTGGCCAAATATTCCAAACTGCTCGGAGAACTTTACGGTTTGGAAGAGGAAGAGACCCATTTGGTATACAGCGCTTCACCGATGCATGATATCGGTAAAATCGGGATTCCGGATTCTATTTTACTCAAACCGGGTAAATTGGATCCCGAAGAATATGAAGTAATGAAAACCCATAGCGCCATCGGATACGATATCTTGAAAAACTCCAGTCGACCGCTTTTACAGGCTGCGGCGATTATTGCAAATGAACATCATGAGAAATGGGACGGTTCGGGTTATCCGAATGCCCTGAGCGGAGAAAATATCCATATTTACGGCCGAATCATTGCATTAGCGGATGTATTCGATGCATTGAGCTGCGACAGAGTCTATAAGAAAGCCTGGCCGATGGATAAAATCATCGAACTGATCAATAACGAGCGCGGGCGCCATTTTGATCCGAAGCTGGTCGATTTGTTTATGGCTAATCTAGAGCGTTTTACCGATATCGCATCGAAATTTAAAGATTAAAGGATAGTAGTATGGCAAAATTCAACGAGTTTAAAAATTTATCCGTATTGTATGCCGAAGATGATCTCACATTGCGCGCTATTACGGAAAAAACGCTTCAGCTTGTTGTGGGCAAGGTTCATTCGGTTGCTGATGGCAATGAAGCATTGAGCGTCTATAAAACAAACCCGATTGATATTGTGATTCTAGATATTCATATGGGGAATGTAAGCGGTATTGATGTGGCCAAAAAAATACGTCAGCAAAACGATAAATCCCCATCGTCATTGTATCCGGTTCGGTTGCAACCGAAGATTTGTTAGCCGCATGCAAGCTCAATCTCATTGATTACATACCCAAACCGATTGAATTCAACGACTTGATCAAAGTGCTCTATTCAGCGGTCGATTGCCTCAAAACACATGGGTTGCTGTTAGCTAAAATCAACGAGAGCATATCGTATGATTATTTTGCAAAATGTTTTGTCCAGACAGACGGTTCAAAAACTGCTTTGACTAAAAACGAAATCCATGCCATAGAATTGTTTCTTTCCCATCGTGGGCAAATTATCTCTTATGAAACGTTTTCGCAAGTATTGGATGAAGATATGTCAGACGGTGCACTGAAAAATCTTATACTTAGACTTCGCAAAAAAATGGGAGATGACAGTAATCTTTGCAATCTGGCCAAAATCGGCTATAAATTGGTTTAGTTTTGAATAATGTATCCCCTGAAAATTAAACGAAAAGCATATAATTATTAAAATAATAGTTATCATAATAACTATTTAAGAATTGCTGCCATACAATCTCATATTCAAATCCCGCCTAACACGTTGGGAACACTATGGGGAAAGCAATGAAGCGATATTACAGCGCTTGGATTTTTGGTTTATTGTTGAGCGGAGCGAGTGCATCTGCGGCTGTATTGGCGACCGTCAACGGAGATGAGATTACCTCGGATGAAGTAAATAAAGTATTATTGGAGGGGACACAGGGTCGATTTGATTCTCTCCCCTCCGAAAAGCAAAATGAATTGCGCCAACGTATCATAGAGGGGATGATAGCCCAGGAGCTGGTATACGACGATGCTCAAAAAACGGGAGTACTGGATACCAAAGAGTACAAACAAGAATTAGAAAACCTCGTCAGCCGACTCAAAGTACAATTGGCGGCAAAAGTATGGGAACAACAACAATTCGAATCGATCAAAATCGATGCGAAAGAGGTAAAAGCGTATTTCGACGCAAACCCGGATGAGTTTGTCGATAAAGAAAAAATCCACGCACGCCATATCT
>NZ_JAQTQR010000044.1 GCF_028712165.1 Sulfuricurvum sp.
CCGTAATCCTTACAATCGGAGGCGGTGTTCTTTTCGCGAGACTTTATGCAAAAACACACTCTCTTGCCGCAGTGTTTATTGCACACTCCCTCTATGGGTGTATGCTTTTTACGATAGGATTGGGGCAGTTTTTTTATACAGGCACTCTCGCAACAATCCCACAGACATTTTCTTTTTAGAGCATTTGTACTTATCTTGTATATCTTCTTACTTTTGATGCTAGCAAAGGAGATACTGTGGAATGAAAAGTTTCTCTCTTATCGCACCGTTGATGATTGCCGCGATGACAAAACATAGCCAAATTCCAACGCTCTTTATCACTATTTTTAGCATTTCACTAAACCCCTCTCTTGAGTTAGAATGGAGAGCATGAATATAGTGTATATTTAATAAAAACAAAAGTATTTACTATTATACTTAGTATAATAATATTAAATTAAGTTACATTTCCATATGTGGAAATAAAAAGGCTTCATCATGAATACATTAGAGTGGTTTAGTCATTTGGAGAACATCAACGGCAGACAAGAAGTGGCGAAAATGTTTTCCAGCGGTGCATGGAAGATCGATTTTTATGAAAATTCACCGACGTTTGTTTGTTACTCAGAACGCGAATGCAAGACATGTCCCAATTGTTCAAAGGAACGATGTTTATGTTCGATCGAGAGTACGCAGAAAATCAGCCACTCTTTGTATCAGGAACAGATGTTGATCTATTGTTCGGAGTTCATGGAGTTTTGCTAATTTTGGATCTTTATACCAATTCCAACAGTGCGTCGCATGCCTCTTTGATACGGATAAACATCTCCTGAGAGCCTCCGGCGTCGGGGTGTGCTTTTTTAGCGGCTCTGCGGTAGGCGGTTTTTATCTGCGAAATCTCCAGAGTCTCCCCTTCCGGCAGCTCTAACAGCATACGATACTCTCGTTGGGCGGATTGCATCGCATTGATCTTATGACGGTTGTTTCTTTCGAGTTTATCAAACATCTCTTGTTGGGCTTGGCGGCGTTTCTCCATAGAGATTTTGCGCAGCTCCTCCCGGTCGTCTTGCCATCGTTGTTTGGACATGACGACACATTGGGCAAAGCCGATGAGTCCGTTTGCCGTGAGCTCATCCAGAGAAAACGGCCCAACCATGTCATAAGGCGCTTCCAGCCATGCGACGCTCTCATCCGTGTCGATACGGCCGATTGTCACAAAATCGCGGATACCCAGAGCGCTGTTCCAAATGATCCATTGCTCATCTTCTATATCGTGCATGCTCTTTCTCCTGTGTGGGATAAAAGGTTTTTCTTTATAATGCAAAATATATGCTAGTATGAACAAACGGACTGGAATGGTAAATGAATATAGAGGTGAAAAAGGTTCTTTATGGCACAAAACATCACGCCCCCAAAGGTCATTCTGCTCAAAGGCAACGGAGGGATAACGATCAACAACGAGATGATGGAACTGCTCACCATTACCCTCGCACACGGATGTATCGGTCTGCCGCTAAAGGCATTGTATGCCGAGAACGTCTATATCGTAGAGAACAGAGAGTCATTTAACGAGATACACAAACAGATCAAAGAGAAACCGTGCTGTTTTGTTTACGGCATCGACGGACTGGATGAGGAAGATATAAAACGGATCAAAGCACAGAGTATTACGTTTGTGTAGCCCTTGAGTTTTGTCAATCTGAATTTCTGCTCAGGAGAGTGGAAATGAAGGAAGATAAAGCAGCTGATTAGTGTTTTTTTATTCTGCCGGCATTTCGATGATCGTGTTCTCGCAACGGTTGCGACCTGTTTGCTTGGCTGTGTAGAGCGCTTTGTCAGCTTCCTTGAGCTGGGCTTCGAAAGAGACACCGTCGCGAGGAGCGGCGGCAACGCCGAGACTGATGGTTACGACGTCGGCACAGCTAGAAGCTTCGTTGTTGATCTGCAGCGCTTCGATCTTGGTGCGTAGTAGCTCGGCAACCTGAGCGGCCCCTTCGGGCGAAGTATTGGGCAGCAAGATAACGAATTCTTCTCCACCGTAGCGGGCGATGCAGTCCGGAGGACGCCGCAGCTGCTGTTTCATCGTCGCGGCCACTGTTTTGAGGGTGACGTCTCCCTCTATGTGTCCGTAACGGTCATTAAAGCCTTTGAAATTGTCGATATCGACCATGATCAAGGCGATCGGGATATGGTCGCGTTCAGCGCGTTGGAACTCTTCTTCGGCCCTTTTCATGAAGAAACGGCGGTTTGGAATTTCTGTCAGGGGGTCAATGATGCTCTGCTCTTCAAGCATCTGGTAGGCCCTGGCGAGCCGGCGTCCAAAGAACAGGATAAATAGAAGTCCAGCTGCGGTGACTGCTATGTAGCCGATGATGCGCGGCCAGAGGGGAGCGTAGCGGTTGTAGGGGAGGGTGATGCTGATACCGCCGCGGATATCTCCGACCCGATACCCTTGTTCCCCATGGCACTTCAGGCAGCTTTTTTGCGTGATCAGGGGTGCCATGTAGCGGTACTGCCCGTCGGTAAAGGTACCCACTTCGCTGATACCCCTTTCAAAAGACTCCAGTGCTTTGCGTTCCCATGGCGTTGGTCCGTTTTCCGGCCGGATGGGTTTGAGGCTTGTAATGTGGATCTGAGCTCCGTTGTACTCAGCGGCGAGTTCGGAGAGCTGACGGGTCATGTAGGCTGGATTGATTCTGGTCAATACATTACCGTTTTTGAGAGGGATGTCCCGCTCGGGGTCCTGGCTGAGATAGGGATTCGGCGGAGTCTTTTCATTGGCGTAGACATAAACGCCGCCATGGCGTGCGTTCCACTCCCGGGTGATGACGATCTGATCGAAGAAAACACGGCTCACTTCCAGAATGTTTTTGTCTTCGTTCTGGCGGCTGTTGTAATATCCCCATCCGAAGGAGCAGAGTACGACGGCGATCCAGCCGATGCTTAGGTATACGATTTGGCGATACATCCGTTTTGCTCCTGCTGGAAATAATTTACACTTCGTAAGCTGAACAGCATGTTCTTGAGTGTAACCGTCATCATAATGATTAAGTATATCTAAACTTTTATCATGAGTGTTAAAAATCAGATATCAATCGGATCAAGGTACAGATCATTACGTTTGTGTAGTCGGATGAGAATAGAGAATGCATTTTCTGTATTAAATTAATAAAAGGGGTACATTATGGAGTTTTTTTGTCAAGCGTGTGATTTCGTGATCGATGTGGAGATGATAGCCGAGCTGGATGGGGGAAAATGCCCAAATTGCGGCAAGCTGGAAGGATTTGGAAGCGTACCTAAACACTCTATGCCCAACAGTGCGAATTCTCATGTTTTGAATGATTCGGATTTCTTAGATCGGGACTTCTAAACAACGCCGTTTTCCTCGTTCCCAAGCTTGAAATGTGAAGTGTATAAATTTGATGGGTTGATATATAATAGCTGTATGATATCAAAATACATAAGCGGCTAAGAATGAAAAAAGATATAGTTGAACGATATGAAAGAAACGGAAATGGCGAGGTCATTATTAATGTTTCAACGCATAAAATAGAAGATTTGTATGATGATTTTGACCGAAAATCCCATTTTTTAAAAAAAGATCTAAACCGTGATTTGGTCGAATATATTATAGATAGTGTATCTGAGATTGATAGTGAGTTATTTATAATAGAATTTTCTTTAGAACAAAAATCTAATGATGAAGCAATATCAAGAGTACGCAACAGTGTTAAGAATTTTTTCCTCTATATGAAAGAGCTGGAGGTTAAAAAAATGAATGATATGATCCGAACATCGATTATTCTTCTTTTTACCGGTCTTGTTATAGCTGGTATATCGGTGCTTATGAATGAGAGTGAATTAGCGAAAAAAAGCATTATTGGAGGGGTGATTGCAGAGGGATTAACTGTAGCTGCATGGGTTTCACTTTGGGAGTCTTTGGCTACATTTTTGATCAAATGGAAGCCCTATAGAAGAAAAATAAGCCTCTATCAGAAAATCTCTGAATCAAAAGTGACTTTTAGTTTTATAAATGAGTAGGTAGCTCGCGCAAAGTGAAGGTCGGATGCGTAAGTCCTATCTTAATTTACGGCAAATTTCTGTCTCGTGACTGCTCCCCAATACGGATCATCATAGCACTCTTCGGTATACTCTGTCTCGCTAAAAGACTCTATTGTTTTACGCCAAAATGCGGTGGCGTATTCAGCCCCCTGAATCTGTTTGATCTCCCAATCTCCGGGATAGTTTTTCCAAAGAGCGTGGGCGAACTGCATCCCGACACCATTTTTTCGAAAATTTGGAAGTACATAAAATTCACATACCTCGTAGGCTTGAGCCACATTAGAATGGATCGCAGTGATTCCGGCAGGGGCATTGTCGATCATGAGTAAAAAGCCTAGTGTACTCTCTCCTAGATGGGTATCGAGTTCGAACAAACCCGAAGCATTCGGTTTTTTTCCCGTGATAGGGGAAAACTCGGTTTCGTAGGATTGTACTAGGTTGTGATAGAGATGGGAGTTTGTTTCGGTAACAGGGGTAATTTTCATAGAATTGTGTAGTGCTTTTTTTGGCGAATTGTAGCAGAATTTTTTGCTCACAAGCTTGGTCTTGGAGTGTAGTGTATTAGTCTGTATTCCCACTCAGTAGAGTGGGAACGGTAAAGACAGACTTGATAGAATTTATTTTGATTCTGGAAGTTTCGGGAGTTCGTTGGAGAGGATATCCAGATTCGGGAGCATGACGATCTCGATACGGCGGTTGAGCGCTTTTCCCTCTGTGGTATTGTTATCGGCGCGGGGCTGGTACTCTCCATATCCGGCAGCCGAAATGTTCTGCGGCATAACACCCTCGTCGATCATCAGATGAACGACAGTCAGTGCGCGTCCCGATGAAAGCTCCCAGTTGCTCGCAAACCGGTCATTATGGATCGGAACGGTATCGGTATGCCCCTCGATTTGGAAACGGCGATCAGGCAGCTCTTTGAGAACATCGGCGACCTCTTTGAGTGTCTCCGTCCCTCCTGTACTTATCGTCGTACGTCCGGTAGGAAAGAGGACGTTTTCCGGCAGGTTGATGACGAGGCGGCCATTTTCGATCGATACCGTCAGTTTCCCCGCATCGATCATCTTTTGCAGTTTTTCGACAAAGTGGGAATAGATTTCATTGCGTTTTTTGGTTTCCGCTTCGATCTGGCGAAGGGTATCGAGCTGTTTTTCCGTGAGATTGAGTTTGGCTTGTAACTCTTGCAATTTGGTTTGTGTATCACCGAGTTCCAAACGGGTTGTGCCTAAAGAGCCTTGGAGTTTTTGATATTCATCTTCCAGCTCTTTCTTTTTCATTTGCAGGGCATTGATCTCATCGTTATAACGTTTGATCTCTGCCTGATTCTGCTTGATCTGGAGCTGTTGTTCCTGAATGGTCTTTTGCGCCGAACTTAAAGCGTTCCGCGTGTTTTCGAGTTCTTGTAATGTTGCTTCATGGGTTTTTGTGGTGACACATCCGCTGCTGAGCAGCATTACGCCACATAGGATGGATACGGTTGTGAGTCTCATAATCTTCTCCTTTTGATGGGGTTGCGGATTATTATAACTTAGATAAAACAATGTAGGATATTTGTCCTTTTCTTTTTAGAAAAGCAAAGGAGCAAAAGAAAAGCGCCCTCACACCAGAACGCCGGCGGTACGCGTTTGCCCTTATTCGCTCCCAAGCTCCAGCTTAGGAACGAGGGAAAAATTATGATTTTGATTTAATTAAACAATTTGTGTATTCTTCAACACTATTAGAGTGGAGAATACATTCTTTATTTAGCATATTGTTGTTTATTTGATTTTTTAACTCATTAATTATTACTAGATGGTTTTTCTTGCTCCATGTAAAGTGTGAAACGTTATTGGAATCTTTTATACAGAGTGTATCCATTTTTGATGGCATTAATTTTTGTATCATAGTTTCAATTGGCTGAGCTGTTTGTTTGACACAGAGTGCAGAATTATTTAAAGTTATTTCTTTTTCAAAGCATGAAGCAATTTTATCCATTTGGACGTTGATAATATCAAGACTATCTGGTAGCATGGATTTATATTGCATAAATTTTTCTGGGCTCATAACTTGATTCGTTGATGTTGGGAGTGGGGAATATAATTTTAACGTCTTATTGCATTGGTTACTAAAAATAAATTTGTCAACGTGTTTTAATCCAAATTCATAACCTACACATTTTCCAAGATCTCCCCCAATTTCAATTGCTTTTTCACGATTGGGAATCATGTCAGGAATCTGATTATTTAATTTATCAATACATATTTCTGTTTCTAAAGATACTGCTTTTTTACACTCGTTAGGTGAAATATGATAACATTGGATTATAGATGATTCTGAATCGCATAATGTAATTGGTAGGACTTTTTTTAAGCCAGGAATCAATCTATCTTTTGGCATTCCTTCCGCCATAATTTCCGTAGAAAAGATGCAAAGGAGTAGTATTAAAACTTTTTTTATCACCATTGATTTATCCATAAGATTTTGTCTTTTTTGTATTGTAGATATTAGACAAATTGTATCTAAAATAAATTTAAATGGATATTTTATGTTGTTTTAGAAGCTAGATTCCCGCCTTCGCGGGAATGACGGAGACGTTATAGTGCCTTCGCCATAATACGGTTAAGACGTGCGATAAACCCTGCGGTATCCGCAAGCGTCTCACCCTCATAAAGTTTCGCCTGATCGAGCAACACATGCGCCGCATCGTCGATGAGGTTCATGTCTGCACTGTCGCTAAGTTTTTTGATCAACTCATGGTTCGGGTTGATTTGGAGGATCGGTTTCGGAGCCGGGAAATCCCCGCCCATTTGCCCGAACTGTTTCATCATCTGCGCCATCATGTAGCCTTGGTCTTCTTTGTCGATTTTGAGGCACACTGCTGAGTCGGTGAGATCAAAGGTCGTTTCGACTTTGGATACGTTCTCACCCAATGCATTTTGGAGCTGTCCGACGAAGCCCTCGAGGCTTTTCGCTTTCTCTTCATGCTCTTTTTTCTCTTCTTCAGACTCTTCGAGTTTCGCATCGGTAACGTTGACGAATTTATAGTCGTTGTACTCGGTTACCATCGGGAACACGATCGTGTCGATCTCTTCGTTAAGCACCAATACGTCGATCCCTTTTGCTTTGAAACGCTCTAGGCTCGGAGAGTTTTTGAGCATAGAGAGGCTCATTTTCGCCGTGATGTAATAGATCTCTTTTTTCTCTTCATCGACACCTTTGACAAACTCGCTGAACATGACAGGCTCAGAGCTGTTTAGGGTGTTGAGTTTGAGAAGCTCTAGAATGCGCTCACGGTTGCCCATGTCGCTGTACAATCCCTCTTTGAGGACGTTTCCGAACTCTTTGTAGAACGCGTCGTATTTTTCCGCGTCGTTTTCAGAGAGTTTAGAGAGTTCGCCCAATACTTTTTTGACCGATGCGTTTTTAATCTTCGCCATAACGCGGTTGCTTTGGAGGATTTCGCGGCTGACGTTGAGCGGAAGATCGGCAGAGTCGATCACCCCGCGCAAGAAACGCAAATATGTCGGCATAAGCTCTTTTTCATCGTCGGTGATAAATACACGATTGATGTAGAGTTTGATACCGCTTTGGTAATCGACGCGGTACAAGTCCATCGGCGCTTTAGACGGTACGTAGAAGAGGGTGGTATATTCCAAAGCTCCCTCTGCTTTGTTGTGCATCCATACGAGAGGTTCGGAGGAGTCGTGCGCGATACTGGAGTAGAAATCTTTGTACTCTTCGTCGCTGATGTCGGATTTGCTGATCGTCCACAATGCGTTGGCTTTGTTGATTTGTTTGTTGACGATCTCGTTGTGACCTTTTTCTTCGCCCTCTGCCGGTGCTACCCACTCCTCTTTGTCCATGAAGATCGGGAAAGGGATGTGGTTGGAGTACTTTTTAACGATAGAGTCGATACGGTGCGTTTCTAGGAATTCTCCCTCATCGTCTTTTAGATGCATGATGATGGTTGTACCGTGAGAATCGCGTTCTGCAGGCTCAAGATCATATTCTGACCCCGCCATTGACGACCATTTGTACGCTTGCTCTTCGCCCGCTTTGCGAGAAATAACTTCGACTTTGTCCGCAACCATGAACGACGCGTAGAAACCGACACCGAATTGTCCGATGAGTTTGGAATCTTTTTTCTGATCGCCTGAGAGTTTTTCCAAGAACGCTTTGGTTCCTGATTTCGCGATGGTTCCGAGATTCTCTACGAGATCCGTTTCGTTCATCCCGATACCGGTGTCGGAGATGCTGAGTGTTTTCGCCTCTTTGTCGATAACGATGTCGATACGCGGAGCGAAGCTCACCCCTTTATAGTTTTCGTCGGTAAGGACGAGCATGTTAAGTTTATCGAGGGCGTCGGAGCTGTTAGAGACAAGCTCACGGACGAAGATTTCTTTGTTAGAGTACAAAGAGTGGATCATGAGATGCAAGATTTGTGAGACTTCAGTCTGGAACTGATGTTTTGCCATGTGACTAATTCCTTTAAAATGTAAAATTTTGAACTGTGATTGTAACGAAATAGTATAAATAATGCAAGATGTATCAAGTAAGTTTAGTCTTATACACTAAAGTATATATTCTTTTCTTTTTCATAAGAAAAGAAACAAAAGAAAATCGCCCTCACACCAGAACGCTGGCGGTACGCTTTTGCCCTACGGAACGCGACCTTGCTCTTGGTGTGGTGTGAGGGCATTATTATTTTATAAAATTCCCGTGATCCATTACCTAGAGCCGCTCCGAAGGCAGAAGTGCCGAGAGGAGCGAAGCGTTCTTGGATCACGGTATGCTCTTTTGGTACTTTTCTGACTAAACAGAAAAGTACATATATATTTAGTATTTGATATGTGTTAAGTACAAACCGTTATGCGGAGCGATATCCGTCGAGTAGCGCTTAATACAGTTCAATTGCTCAATAAGCTGTTCTTTCGTCGCTTTCCCCGCTGAGATACGGAGCAAAAATCCGACCATCAGACGGATTTGGGAACGTAAAAAACCGTTTCCTTCGAAGACCAGGACAAAATATCCTTTGTGTGAGTAGGCGTAGGCACGATAGATGATACGGGTAAAGTGTTCCAGGTCATTGCCGCTTTTTTTGAAAAACTCAAAATTGTGGGTCCCCTCAAAACATTTGATCGCATCGGTGATGGCCTCTCGGTTGAGGCTCGGGACGAAAGTGATGAAGTTGTCTTCGAACGGATTGCTGATCCCCTCTTTGATGACGTAGCGGTAGACCCGTCTTTTGGCACTGTATCGCGCGTGAAATTCGCTGTCGACAAACTCGATGCGCAAGATCCGAAGCGAAGCGGGCAGCTGAAGGTTGAGCATATCTTTGAGGCGCGGCAGGTCTGTCCAAAAGTGGGGAAGATCGATGTGCATCACCTGATGGGTGGCATGGACACCGCGATCGGTTCGGCCTGAACCTTTGGGTGCAGTGTGGATTTTGAGACGTTTGAGGGCGATGAGAAGGGTTCCTATGACGGTTTCGTGTGTTGTGCTCTGCTGCTGCGAACCCAGAAACGCCGAGCCGTTATAGCTCATGGTGATTTTGGCACGATTCAAAACCGCTGTCCTACCAGACGTTTATAAAAACCGTATGTGATGAGGAGCCATACGAGAGAGACAACCCAGATCGTATGGAAACCGAGCCATTTTTGGATGAGGATGGCAGCGGCGTAAAATCCGATAATCGAGAGGAAGAGCCACAGATATATCCACCGTTTTTGGTGTCGGGCATGAACGACTCCGAGGGCAATGACCAAAAAGACCGAGATAAGCGGAAAAAGACTCAGCAAGGTATTGGTAATGAGGCGCTGGTCTTTTCGTGCTCGAAGATCGCTGTTTGTCCAGTAGTCGATGGGATCGCGATAGATGGTGTCTTCACTGCTCATCATGTCATTGATATAGGCGATTTTAAACAACATTTTTTTAAAGGTTTGATCATCGTAGCTGTAACTTTCACCGTCTCGCAGACGCAGCTGCAGAACCCCTTTGTTATTGAGCAGTTCGGCATTTTTAGCGGTGATGAGAATCTCGTCTTTCATCGTTTTATTAAACAGAACTACATCGCCGAAAGCATGTGTTTGAGCATCGCTTTTGTTGATAAAGAGCATCCAGTCTCCGAAACTGTGGCCAAACTCGGAAGCGGTGAGATTAAATTTGGCTTCGGCTCTTTTATGATCGACGAAATTGGCGGAGATGATTTTGATATACGGAGTAACCAGTAAAAAATCGGTGAGTAAAAGGAGCGAGAGCAACAGTGCCGGAACGGACAAGACTCGGGCGATAAAGTTCGGAGAAATACCGAGTGAGAAGACGACCACCATTTCATTGTCATTGGAGAGCCGATAGAGGGTCAATGCCGATCCGACGACAAACGCGATCGGAAGGGTGTAAAACAGCAACTCCGGCAATACGAAGAGATAGAGTTTTGCCATCTCCATAATGCTGAGTTGAATAACCGCCGTATAGGTGGCGAGTTTGATCATAAAAATGACCGAGGCAATCGCAAAGAGGGGTAAAAAAATCGAGAAAAAGAGAATCGATAGATTTGAGAGAATGTAACGGCGTAATTTATCCATACAACCCCGCCAAATATGCGCTTACATAGGTATCAAACATCAGTACGATCCAACATCCCATCGCTAAAAACGGGATGAACGGGAGTTGTTTGGAATCTTCGCTCTCCCCTTGGGTCAATAGGAGAGCCGGAAGTGCCAACACTGCGCCCGCAAAAATGGCAACAAGTCCCAGTTTGACTCCGAGCAATGCCCCCATCGTTGCTGCAATCATAATATCCGCTTCTCCCATCGCCTCTTTTTTAATGAGGTAGGAGAGATAAAAACGAAGGAGGGTAAATCCTCCGGCGAACAGCAGGGCATTGGAGAAATTGTATCCGACCTGACCCAGTGAGGTCGCACTGATCATGGCGATGGTTAATGCAGAGAGGTTGATACTGTCGGGAACCATTTTATAACGGTAATCGATGACTGAGAGTGCGAGTAATAGATCAAATGCAAGGGCGACTCCGATCCCTTGAATATTAAGTCCAAGTTTCATGACGGCAAAGAGGAAAATAAGTCCGCTGAGTGCTTCGATAAACGGATATTGGATCGAGATTTTCTCTCCGCAGAAAGCACATTTCCCCCGTAAAAAGAGCCAGGACAGGATAGGGATATTGTGCCAAGCGCGAAGCGGAGTGTTGCAGCTCATACAGTGCGAAGCAGGGAATGAGACACTCTCATCACGAGGAGTACGGAGGATAAGGACATTCAAAAATGAGCCGACAGCCGCACCGATTATAAAGACAAAAATGAGTTCGCTCACGCCAAACCTCCGAAACGTCTTTCGACGGTTTTAAATTTTTTGATAATTGTTTCGAGCTCATTAGGTGTAAAGTCAGGCCACAGCGTATTGGTAAAGAAAAGTTCCGCATAGGCAGCTTGCCAAAGGAGAAAGTTGGATAATCGGTGATCTCCTCCCGTGCGGATCAAAAGATCGACGTCATGGGTGCAGTCGAGGGCGGTGGAGAGGGATTCCACCGTGATGGTTTCCGTGTTTCGAAGGGAGTTCGCCGCACGGACGATCTCATCACGGCTGCCATAGTTGAGGGCAAGGTTTTGAACCAGTCCGTTGCACGCAGCAGTCGCGTTTTGGACGTCATCAATCACGTTGCGGAGCGATTTGGAAAAGATGGAGAGATCACCGATCGGTTCAAAACGGATATTCCCCTCCAAATAGGTGGAGCGTTCGCTTTTGAGATAGCGTTCGAGAAGCTTCATCAAAAACTCCACCTCTATTTTCGGGCGTTTCCAGTTTTCGGTACTGAAGGCATACAGGGTTAATCGTTCAATTTCGGAATGCTGTGCACAGTAAGTCGTAATGGCGCGAACCGTTTCCGCACCCTGTTCGTGTCCGAAGGTACGGGTTTTGCCTTTGGTTTCAGCCCAGCGGCCGTTTCCGTCCATGATGATCGCAACGTGGCGGGGCTGATTGCTCATAACGACTCGGCCTGTTCAAGGATATGAAGAGCAACGGTGAGTTTGTCATTTTTAGGGAGGGTGATACTCTCTTGAGCGGTGATGAAATCAATCGCATTGGTATCTCCGCCGAACGGGTTATTCGCATCGATGACGTTCAAACAGACTGCATTGACCCCTTTGCGAACGAGAAGGTTACGGGCATTTTCGGATGCTACAGAAGGATCGGTTTCCGCTTTGAAGGCTACGGTTTTGATCCCCTCTTTGTTACACTCACTCAGGAGGTCGATGTTTTGTTTCATTTGTATCGTCCATGCTTCACCGAGCATCTCTTTTTTGAGTTTTCCCGCTTGAGGATGGAGAGGAATGTAGTCACTAACCGCCGCTGCCATAAACAAATAAGGTTCCTTTTGTATCAGGGCAATCGGCTCGTCATGGATCAGAGAAGGTTTGGAGAGTTTCCCTTTTTTGGCAATACGGATTGAATCAGTGAGGTACTCATGCATCTCTTCGGAGCTTTCGACATCAATGGTATGGATTCCTTGCGGTAAATCGTTTTCAAAACGGGTCGCGATCAGGTTCACATCCGCACCGCGTAAAAAGAGAGCTGCTGCGAGAGCTGAGGCCATTTTTCCGCTTGAAAAGTTACTGATATATCGGACGTCATCGAGTCGCTCAATCGTCCCTCCACCGGTCACAATGACACGTCTATCCGACCAAAAATCGTTTTTGAGCAGGGTACGGGCGCTGTGCCAAAAGATATCGAGAGGTTCCGCCATAGCACCGTCACCGACGACTTGGCACGCCAGTTCTTTGGTCTGGGTCGCAGCGATTTCGTAGTTTGCAATGGCAAGCATCTTCATCGAGGCTTGGATCATCGGATTTTGGATCATATTGGTATTTGCCGAAGGGGCGAGGAGTTTCAGACCTGAAAAGGCGAGGGCGCATTGGGTGAGAATCGTGTCGGCGATCCCGTTGGCGAGTTTGGCGATTGTATTGGCGGTAGCGGGAGCAATAACCAGCACATCGGCCCATTGAGAAATTTTGATATGGTTGAAATCGTCCGCCCACGATTCGTTGGTGTCATCGAGGACACGGTTGCGGCTGAGTGCTTCGAATGAAAGAGGTGCAACGAATTTTTGTGCTGAAGGGGACATGACGACTCGTACTTCGGCTCCGGCTTTGATATAGAGACGGAGGAGTTCGAGCGATTTATAGGCCGCGATTGAGCCTGTAACGCCGAGGAGAATTTTTTTACCTGCGAGCAGGTTTTGGGGGATAGTCATTAGTTCCCTTTACCGAAGAAGCGGGTGAAAAATCCGGGGACTTTTTTGATCGAGATTCGGCTGAGGATCAGGAGGTCGCTTTCGTATTTACCGGAGGTTACAGTGGTTCCAGCTGCGATCATTACGTTGTCGGCTATCTCTATCGGTGCGACAAGCTGAGTGTCGCTTCCTACAAAGACATTCTTGCCGATGATAGTTTGGTATTTTTTAATTCCGTCATAGTTGCAGGTGATAGTTCCCGCACCGATATTGGTCCCTTCATCGATTGTGGCGTCACCGAGATAGCTCAAGTGTCCTGCTTTGACTCCGGTAAGGGTCGATTTTTTCACCTCGACGAAATTGCCGACATGGGTCCCTTCCAAGACGCTGAGCGGACGCAAGTGAGCCAGAGGTCCTACGTCAGAGTTTTTGACGGTGCTCTCTTCGATAACGCTGTGGGCTTTGATATGGGAGGAAGCGATAAGGGTATTTCCACACAGACGTACACCGTTTTCGATGATACATTCCCCCTCAAACTTCACCCCTTCTTCGATGTAGATAGTATGGGGAAGCTGCATAATCACCCCTGTATCCATCCATATGCGGCGGATACGATCCATCATGATCATTTCGGCATTGGCGAGGTCGTTTTTGGAGTTTACTCCTTTGAACTCTTCTTCCATGACATACAGCGGTGCGATGCTTAATGCATCGGCGCGTGCCATTTCGATAACGTCGGTGAGATAATATTCGCCTTGGGCATTGGCATTGGAAAGACGCGGGATATAGGTTTGCAGGACATGATGTTTAAACGCATAGACTCCGGCATTAACGGTATTGATCGCTTTTTCCGTATCGCTGGCATCTTTCTCTTCGACGATCCGTAGAACTTGGCCGTTTTCGATCACGACACGTCCGTAGCCGCTCGGATCGTCGAGCGGAATAACCGACATAACGATGTCGGCAGGATTGGCAAGGAATTTTTCGATGGAAGAGCGTTCTATCAGAGGCATATCACCGTTGAGCACGAGAACGTCGTCGTATTTTGGCACTACACCCATCATCGCTCCCCCCGTGCCGGGGAAATTTTCGGCATCCTGAGTTATGAACGTCAGACCGTCAAAATACTTTTGCATAGCGCTGATAACCGCATCTTTTTGATGAGCGACGACAACGATGACATCATCGGTGATCTCACGAGCCGCTTTAATACTGTAGTAAAGCATCTCTCGACCGCATATTTCATGAAGTACTTTCGCTTTGGGCGATTTCATCCGGGACCCTTTTCCGGCTGCTAATATGACGATTGAGAGAGGATTCAACATTGGGTCTCCTGAGATTAGTTGGTGCAATTTTATCAGATTTTCGTTGATTCGTGAGATTATCACTGAAAAATCATATTCTAATCGGTTTAGTTTAATTAAATTTTTATGTGAGAATATATAATTTTGTCGTCTGCATACGAAGTATTTGAAAAATATTGGTTACAATAGGTATAAAATCTATATTCCGGGTCATGATCTATGGATAAAAATATTACACACATTACCGTTGGAAGGTTATTGCCTTTGGTATTGATATTAATGCTGTGTATTATTTTGGTTATCGGTCTGAATTTCCGTTCGCTTGTCCTCTCAAGTATGCAAGAGAGGGCGTTTTCTATCGCAGAGATTGCCAAAGCCGGATTAACGGCTCATATGAAAAGCGGTTTGATGTCCAAACGAGCCTATTTTTTACACGAGATTGCCAGTGCTCCCCATGTAAAATCGCTTACTATTATCCGTTCGGATGAAGTATGTGAGCAGTTTGGAGAATGCATTGTCGGTGAGAAAATGGTGGATGATTCGTTAAGGGCTATTATGAATTCCAAAAAGCCTTATGTAACGATGTCAGACTGGGATCAAAAAGCGACGATACGTGCCATTGTCCCCTATATTGCCACTTCAAAAGGGAATTTAAACTGTTTGATGTGTCATCATGTTGCAGAAAATACGGTTCTCGGCGCTATCGATATTGAGCTGGATGTTACTGAATACCGTAACAAAGCATGGATGTATTTACTCATTGTATTTGGAGTAATCGGATTTTTTAGCATTATGATCGCATTGAATATGTCACATGTTATTGAGCAATTTATCCGCAAACCGCTTCTTAGATTGATACAATTGGCAAAAACGGTCTTTTTTCAAACCGATTCAAAGGAACACGGTACATTTG
The DNA here is from genome assembly GCF_028712165.1 of Sulfuricurvum sp. Taxonomy (GTDB): domain Bacteria; phylum Campylobacterota; class Campylobacteria; order Campylobacterales; family Sulfurimonadaceae; genus Sulfuricurvum. Next base: position 15,485 of record NZ_JAQTQR010000044.1, read on the forward strand.
AAAGCAAAGAATTTAATGAGGTAGCAAACCAATTCATTCAATTGGGTAAAGAGTTGAAAGATCGCGATCTCCGGATCGAACAGACGACAGCCAAGTTTCATTCGCTAAACAGCGAAATCGACACAACACTCAAAGAGACACTCTTTGCGATGGGTGAAGCGGAGGAGGCTCGTTCCAAAGAGACCCGTCGACATACATTGCGTGTGGTAGAGTACAGTCGTTTATTTGCGACACTTTGCGGTATAAAAGAACATGATATCGATTTGCTTGTCACTGCAGCTCCTTTGCATGATATCGGGAAAATAGGTATTCCGGATTCTATTTTGCTGAAAGTCGGTCCTCTGAATGATGAAGAACGTATGATTATGAAAACTCATTCACAGTTGGGTTATGACATTTTAAAACATTCAGAACGTGAGGTTTTACAAGCAGCCGCGACGATTGCTCTCGAGCATCATGAACGGTGGGACGGGTTTGGTTATCCGAAAGGGTTAAAAGGGGAAAATATTCATATTTTCGGACGTATTGTCTCTATGGCGGATGTGTTTGATGCTTTGAGTACCAAACGGGTCTACAAAGAAGCCTGGCCGTTGGAAAAAGTCAGAGCCTATTTTAAAGAAGAGAGCGGTAAATCTTTTGATCCCCATTTGTGTGATTTACTGAATGAAAATTTTTATCGGTTTGAAGCGCTGTATATGCAATATTATAAAAATATGTAAAACCTATTGCGGTGGATTTTTTCGGATCCGGCATCGATTATTGTTCGCTCGTTTAATCAAAATACACCCTTAGGTTGTGGTATTATCGCCTCTTTAAATCTATTTATGCGTACGGAGTCTTATTTGGGTCGTTTAGTCTTTTTACTTTTGATGATCCCTTTTGCCCTTTGGGGCGCTGATCCGCAGGTTCCGGCGATGAATTTCAATATTGCCGCACCTGAATCTCCGCAGCAGGTTGTAAGCTCCCTCAACGTTTTATTGGTTCTGACGGTACTTTTTTTGGCACCGAGTCTGGTACTGGTTATGACGACGTTTACCCGTTTTGTCATCGTATTCGGTTTTTTACGTCAGGCATTGGGGACACAGCAGGTTCCTCCGACTCAACTGCTCGTCATGCTGGCTCTTATTTTGACTGTTTTTGTAATGGAACCGGTAGCAACCAAAGCGTATGACGAAGGAATAAAGCCCTACAGTGAAAATAAGATCAGCTACGATGAAGCGTTTGAAAAGACGACCGATCCGTTCAAAAATTTTATGGTACGAAATACCCGTGAGAAAGATTTGGCTCTCTTTCTGCGGATACGTCATATGCAAAATCCTCAATCGATCAAAGAAGTTCCGCTCACAATCGTGATTCCGGCATTTGTTATCAGTGAGCTAAAAACCGCCTTTGAAATCGGATTTTTGCTCTTTTTGCCGTTCCTCGTCATTGATATGGTCGTTGCTTCGATTCTGATGTCGATGGGGATGATGATGCTCCCTCCGGTCATGATCTCGATGCCGTTTAAGATACTGGTGTTTGTCATGGTAGACGGATGGAATCTGCTGATCGGAAATCTGATCGCCAGTGTTAAATAGGGGTTCTTTTGCAGTGTAATTATTTCGGAATATGCGGCAGCTGCCGTGATTATGAGAGCGGATACGAAGGACAGTTAGAACACAAACTGAGTCTTGTACGCGAGATGTTCACCCCTTTTTACAAAGGTGAGATCGAAATTGCCCGTTCACCCGAAGCGCATTACCGCTCCCGTGCCGAGTTTAAGATCTATCATAATGACGGAGTGATCTCATACGCGATGAGCCGTCTTGATCGTCAGGGTGCCGTTATGATCGACAAGTGTTCGATTGTCTCGCCTGTTATTGCATCGGTTATGGAACGGCTATTGATCGAAGTGAGCGACTTGGAACTGGGACATAAACTTTTCGGAGTCGATTTTCTCTCTGCATCGAACGGCGAAATATGTGTCAGTATGCTCTACCATAGGGCGCTGGACGCCGAGTGGAAAACGAAAGCGCTTGTATTGCAGGAGCGTTTGGGTGTCAACATCATCGGACGAAGCCGTAAACAAAAAGAGGTTTTGAGCCGTGATTACATTACGGAAACACTCACTATCTCAGGGGAAACTTATAGATACGTTCATATCGAAAACAGTTTCACCCAACCCAATGCATCGGTCAACGAACAGATGATCGAGTGGTCGCTCTCTCAACTAGAGGGCATCGGCGGCGATCTGCTCGAACTTTATTGCGGTGCGGGCAATTTTACGATTCCGTTTGCGAAAAAATTTGATCGGGTATTGGCGACGGAGATATCCAAAGCGTCGATAAATGCCGCAAAACAAAATATGGAACTCAACGGCGTGGATAACATCGATTTTGTCCGCCTCAGCGCCGAAGAGTTCACCCAAGCGCTGGACGGTGTACGGGAATTTCGACGTTTAGAAGGGCTAAGAGTCAGTGATTATGAGCTGAAAACGCTGTTCGTCGATCCTCCGCGCGCAGGACTTGGGGAAGAGCCGTGCGCATTTGCCTCACGGTTTGATCATCTGCTCTATATCTCCTGTAACCCTGAAACCCTGTTACGGGATTTGGAACTGCTCAGTAAAACGCATACTGTGACGGCGATGGCGGCTTTTGATCAGTTCCCTTACACTCACCATTTGGAAATGGGCGTCAAACTGACCAAACGAGGCTAAATCAATAGCCGCCGTACGGAAGTTTTGCTTCTTTCTCTCGTTCCCAACGTCTACATTGGGAATGTATACAATAGTGAATAATACAACTAAAAATATTTATTCTCAATCCAGAACTTTGGAATAATCATCCCAGTAAGTGGTATATTTAGTTATAATTGGATGATATTTCAGGCAAAGTAAACCGATGAAAAATAGAGACATAAGCATTTTTCCCTCTAAATTACTACTCGATCTAAAATCGACACAGTTACTTCCCCTAACTAGCAAATCCGAAGCATTAGCCGAAACCCGTAATAAGATCATCATGACCCAAAGACTCAGAGTGCAGGGTGAAGCAGATGCGGTGAGTGAAGTGAGTGTAAAACTAGAGGGATTAGAGAGAATTGACATTACAGAGTGAAACGATACAGCAGGCTTATGAAACGGAAGCGTTGAAATTACAGCATCGTGGGGTAGAAGAGTGCAAAAAAGGAACAACAAATGAAACCGTTATTAAAAGCATGGATTATTGGATTAGGTTTATTGTTTATTTGGACATCATCGGTATTTGCAGGAGAGTCTGCTATTTATCAGAGAGCTGGAAACAAATTTGCTAATCTTGTTGGAAAAAACATCATCGACAAATATGGAAAAATAAATGGTTCAATTGCTTATGACCCTGCATTAGATGGTTTTTTTATACATACTTATGAAATAACGGATAAAAAAATTCTGCAAGACATTACCAATCTTGTGTATCAAGAATACAAAGACCATAACGAAACGATGACCATAGGTTTTATAGCATATAAAGAACCTCATTCCGAGGCAATGGGAATCATAGCACGGTTATTGTGGATAAAACCTATCCTAAAAATTGAGTTAAAAAAAAAGAAAAAATGAGTTACGCAATTGAAATACGAGAAGAGTTTTAACCCCGCGGATGGTTCTCTGACACAGGCGTTCAACGGAGTGGTTGGTACAACAGGCCTATTAAGCAGAAGCGTTGAAATTACAGCATCGTGGGGTGGAAGAGTGCAAAAGTCTATAAAAAATTCAAACTTCAATAATACAAGGAGAGTGGCATAAATGGAACTATTTTGGAAAATTCTCCCATTTCTGATACCTCTTATCATTGCAGCGGGTATGTACCGAGATTATAAAAACCAAGACGCAATAAAAGTTGAAAAGCGATCTTGGCTACAAAAACAACCATTTTATCAGTATATCAAATTAGTTTTTTATACACGACCGCAATATAATCGAAAATCGTCGTTAGTTTGGTTTTACTCTATGGTTTTTAGTTTATATTTATTCTTTGCTACTTTTGCTATTCATATAACCAAGGCGATTTATCCAGACTTGCCATTGGAAAAAATGCAAATACAACAAGGAGTTATCGAATCGATCACATTACGTAAAAATATGAATGATTTGCTCATTTTAAGAACATATGATGGGGTACGCGAGGAGTATGGGTATCTTACGACGCATGGTAGGATACCGCTATACATCGATAAAAATGTTACGGTTTATTACAGTCGAGGGTTTGATGGTCTCTTCATAATTGAGAATCGAATTCATCAAATCATAACAAACGATACACATACGATTCTTGATTTTCTTCCTTATGACTATGAGAGAGTTTTACGGCATAAAAGAGGCTTATGGAGCTTTACAAGGTATTTGTTTTATGTCACCGCATTTTCGGCATTTATGTTATGGAGAGCTAACCGCAAAGAGTTGCCGATACATCGGTTAAATCGGATAAAACGAAATAGAAAAAATAGAGGGAGAATATAAAGATGGATAATTCCCTCGTTCCCAACGTTTACGTTGGGAATGCATACATCAAGTAATAAATGATTGACAGCTATACACTCCCAAGCTAGAGCTTGGGAGCAAGTGTAGAATAACGGTTTAAGGAGTATCTGTTGGTAGGCTTAACATTAGAAAGTATTATTGGTTATATAGGACTAATATGTTTATGGATAGTCGTTATTTGGCAACTCATAGAAAGAAGAAAACGTCTAAAAGAGGGTACGTTTCAGTATATACCAAAAGATCCATGGTGGAAGAAAACTTATATATGGCAAGTGTTCTTCAGAAGGGCATTCTATAGACCAGTAGCATCAACTTTTCCATATTTGATTTTTGTAATTCCTGCGACTCTGATGGTGTTCGGTTATTCTACAGTGTTATTTAGTATAGCCATAAATGGGAATGCAAAAAAATTAGAAAAGATGCAAACAGTATCCGGAATAGTTACGAAAGTTCATAGAGGTAAAGGAAAAAATAGTTACGACTACATCTGGATCAAAGACGATAAAGGAAATGAAGAAGAATATCGACTTTGTTGTTTTTATTATGATGAAGAAGCAGAAGAATTTAAGCAAAAGCTTCAAGATAGTAAGACAAAAGTCACTATTTGGTATCAAGATATTTGGTGGTTAGGGAACTACAAAAATTTAAGGGAACTAAAAGTAGATAATAAATTTATAACTTTAAATAATAGGATTAAATTTAACTACGATTATGAAAAGTTTATTGAAAGAGAACAAAGAGCTTTTCCGAATCTTCTGTGGTGGTTAAACTATTCTATGTTTGGCTGGATGTGGGTCTGGTGGTTAAATAAAATAGAGTTGCCAATACATAGACTAAACAGGATAAAGCATTATAAAAAAAATCATTTAAAGGATAAATAATGGGAAAAATAGATGTGCAAACATTGTCAATAATGGCAAATATACTCAAATCTCCGACAGATATGTTTGCAATAGTTAAAGGCTCAAATGGACAAATGTCTGATACTACAATAGCTCCCTCGTTCCCTATGTCTATGTTGAGAATGCATACATCAAGCAATAAATGATTAACAGTGATACAACCCAACAGCTATACACTCCTAAGTAGAAGATTGGGAAGAAGAGGAAAATGAAGATGAAGAACTTTAGAAATACAGGAAGAGTGGCATAAATGAATTTATTAAAATGGCTTATAGATATTTTATTCGGATGGGTAATGTATGTACCCAAAGCTATTTTGAGGGTGTGGGCACATGAGCGTGAGAGGAATCTTAAGGAATCAAACAAAATGGCTGAAGAAAACAGGCTATTCAATAAAGATTTTAACGATAAGTATATCTTCTCGGCTTTGATTTTAGTTTTACCGTTATTGCTAAGTGAAGACTACATTGCGCAATGCGGATTGTGTCAAACATTTATTGGCTTTATGTCCTTGTGGATTCCGGGAATAAGTGTAATGTCAAAAGCCAGTGTCATCCCACAAATGGTAGCAATGGAAATATCGATAGCATGGTTAATGGTATTTTTAGCGATTGTAATAAATCTCTATCGTGCATGGTGGAAGAAAACGCTTTTTATACAACAAACAAATCATACAAAACACCGTATGGGAAAGTACTTTTTAGGAAAAATTGTTTTTTTAATCTTTGAATTAACTAAAAGTCCTATCAGTTTTTATCATGGAACGATAGGAGAAATCCAGTCTGAATTAAGACGAAATGATGTGTATGATTTATTGCAATATAAAATAGGAATCTGGGTTATTGCTTGTATAGAAGTTTTTTGGTTGACAATAGTATATGTTGGATTAATACTTATAAGTTTTGAAATTCTAAAAAGTTTAGGAAAAAGGATAAAAGGAAATGAGCATTAAAATAATATAATTATATTTAAATCAAATTAAAATATACACCCACCATTTAGAAATGGGCGTCAAACTGACCAAACGAGGCTAAATCAATAGCCACCGTACGGAAGTTTTGCCTCTTTCCAACCGAACATAAATCCATTTTCTAAATTGTAGGCTTTAATCCCCTCTTTGGCGAGGATATTAGCGGCAGCGCTGGATCTTGGTCCGCTTCGGCAGACGAGAATGACGGAATCGACATGACGCAGTTTCATCGCCTTCATGACATCGGAAACAAAGTTCTTGTTAAAGACCTCTTTGGCATCGTAAAGCTTTTGGACGTCTTTGTGCTCTTTAGCTTTATCGGTTTTAAGTTCAAATTCTGAACTTTTTACCCGTTCTTCGATTGATTTTGGCTCATAGGTCCATTCATAGGCTGGGATATTGATAAATCCTTCTCCGTGTCCGGTGTAGATATATTCGAGCGTCGTTCGAACATCGACGATGATTGCTTCACCTTTTTTTTGCATTTCTTGGGCTTCAGTAGCGCTAACATCACCTTCATAAATATCTTCGGCATTTAGTACGATACAAGCCATAAGGACAAGCAGCAGTTTTTTCATGGTGTATTTCCTCGGGTAAATAATAAACGGGATTGTATCTCAGGATTATTATATACACATGAAAAAAAATGTTATACTATAAAGAAAAGCAGTGAGTAACGATGATTGAAAAAGTTCAGATTGTTTATATAACCGATTGGGTGAATGACAATCCTAATCTAACTTATCAAGATCCTTTTGCCGAGGTATTGCACTGCTTTGATGCAAATGTTACGATTCAAAGTCATTTGCCGGACTTTTTTGAGGGGATTGATCTTTTAATTCTCCATCCGCATCGGATGAATCCTGAAACTTTTGAAACCATAAGCCGCAGTAAAGTCCAAAATCCAGCCATTAAAACAGTTGTTATTTCAAGTGCTCACGGTAGTGATCTGTTTTTACAAGCCATCGATGTGGGTGTCGATAAATATCTCTTAAAGCCTCTGTTGCCAAGTGCAGTTCAAAAAGTTGTTGAACGTTTAATACGTCAGTCGGTTGAAGCCAAGCAAGCGCAACAAGCATTCAAGCAGATCAATTTGATGTTCGGTGCTATCTCGAAAACTTCTTTATTAGTTCGAATCGATGAAAAAGGGATAATTATCGAGGTCAATGATTTACTGTGCCGATTGTTAGGATATCAGAGCGATTTTATGATCGGAAGTCACTGGATGCGGTTCGTGGAACGCCGCTTTTGGATATTTTTTAGAACCATGGTACGAGCTCGCATTCAAGCAGGTGAAATTTACCGCGGAATTGTTGAAATTATTGACTCTAAAAAACAAATGGTCACGGTTGACTCCACGATTTATACCGTACTTGATAGTCGGAACAATATCGAACAGGTCATCTTTATCGGACATGATGTCAGTGAGATGAAGCGGGCTATTTTGGACAGTATGAAACAGCTGATCGATTATGATACCTCTTTAGCGGTGCTATTTGACCATCGATATGAAGCAATTATGGTAAATCGAAAATTTTTAGAGCTTAACGCTTATGAGAATTTCGAATCGTTGATCCAAAGCAGCGATTTATGGTCATGGGTACTGGAAACTCAGCAAGAATCACAGCCTATCGTATTTGAAAAGTGCTCCCTGAAAGATGGGATTGAATTTATTGTTAAAGAGTTGAAAAAAGGGCATATTAAAGGGCGTATTATCTCTATCGATATGCATAATAATAAAACATACTATTCGGTTCATATGAGTTCAATGATAAATCCGTTGATTAAAAATGAGCACTATCACATTCTTTATTTTGTTGATGTAAGCGATACGGAACGGCTTAAAGAAGAGAAGATCAATGATGCAAAACTCATGAGTGTAGGACGTTTGGCTGCAGCTATTACCCATGAAATCAATACTCCGCTTACGTATATTAAAGGCAATCTGGAATTGCTAAAATGGGAATGTGAAGAGAAAATGGAAGGTGCATTGGAGATTTTTAAACCGATCGGTGAAGGGATAGAACGGATCGAATCGATTGTCGGATCTATGTTCGAATTTGCCGGAACCGGAAGAGAAGAGATGCAGCCGTGCAATGTCCACATGACCTTGGTGTATGCGCTTCGAATAGTACTGAACCGCTCAAAACATATTGTCCCAATAACCCTCAACGGGGAATTGTTTGGACAAAAAACAAAGTATAATACAGACAGTTGTTTGACGATGGGGATATCCACTCGGCTTGAACAGGTTTGGATTATCATTTTGAATAATGCGCTTGATGAGTTTGAAAAAGGGGCAATGCCCTATTATGAGCGGTCTATCGATGTTCTTCTGACATGCGGATCTGACGAAATCACAATCAGGATCGCTGATAATGCAGGTGGGATTCCCGAAGACAAGATAGGCGGTATTTTTGATTTTGCAGTCGGTGGAGAGAAAAAGAAAAGCATGGGAATCGGGCTCAATATCGCTAAAACGATCATAGATAAGCATGGGGGAAGTATCCATGTAAGCAATGATGATCAGGGTGCTGTGTTTGAAATTGTATTAAAAGTATATAAGGAGAATAACTAGATGTTTTTTGGTAACGAAGCGAGAAAATATAAAGAAGAAGCAGATTTGCTGCGGGTAGAGAGGGATATTTTAGCCTCTGAGCTGGCTCTCTACAAAGAGATTGCGGCGATCAGTGACAAAGAGGCCGTTATCGTTTTAAATGAGAATGACGAAGCTATATTTTTTAATACGAAAGCAGAAGCAATTTCGGATAAAGAACTGGTCGTACGCGAGTTACGCAAAGGATCGGATGAAATAGTAGTAGGTGAGTGTGAAGCTTCAGTACTTCGTAAAAATATGAGTAAGGGTGCAAGAGGGTTTGTTCTGACCAAAGCATCCGTCGTAGGAGGTGAAGACGGCGGATTGTTGCAAATGCACCAAATGAGTATCAAAGCATCCTTAAGTGCCACCCAAAAAGTGTTTATTGATATTCTCGAGAAACTCAAAGAGATGGTACAGCAGTCTCGTGAAACGGCAGAAGGTTCGGATGAGGGATTGAAAATTGCCAATCATGTCGATGCAGATATGAACAAACTGGCAGAGTTGATGGAGGGGACAATTGCGACGACATCCAATCTCGTTTCACGCTCTCATGAGGTTTCGAATGTTGTCGCATTGATCAAAGATATCGCAGACCAAACCAACTTGCTGGCATTAAATGCGGCTATTGAAGCAGCACGTGCAGGGGAACACGGAAGAGGATTCGCCGTGGTCGCCGATGAAGTGCGAAAACTGGCTGAGAGAACCCAAAAAGCGACAAAAGAGATCGAAATCGTTATCCAGTCGATGCAGCAGGATACGAATGAGATTGAAACGGCCACGGAAGAGCTCTCAGGCATTATTTCCAGTACGAAAGATGAAGTCAGCCAAATGTCGGATCGAATGGCGATATTCCAACGCAATTCATCTCGAAGCGTGTACGAGATCATGGATATCAGCAACTATATTTTCAGCAATTTGGCAAAGATTGACCATGTTATCTACAAAAATAATGTGTATGCTTTCTTATTCGGTCAGGAGAGTGATTTCAAACCGGTCGATCATCATAACTGCCGATTGGGCAAATGGTATGATGGCGGAGTAGGCAAAGAACAGTTCGGTATGTTGAAATCTTATCCGCGTTTGGAAGCCCCGCATGCGACGGTTCATTCACAAGCAAACGGACTCATCGCAGATTGCGGCGACGGTAAAAAACTGTGTTCACGCACTCAAATTGAACAGCGGATTAAAACGATTGAAGAGGCGAGTCGTGAAGTCTTTGCCGCATTGGATATGCTGGTTTCCGAAAAAACAGAAGATTTGATGGGCAAGGCGATAAATCAATTATTTGGAGAGATTAAATGATACATTTAATGGTTGTTGATGATGAGATTTCTATCGGTGCAATGTTGGAAAAAGCGCTCGGACGTTCAGGTGACATCAAAGTCACCTATATTGATAATCCGATAACGGCTCTTAGCCGCTTTCGATCGGGCGAGTATGACGGCGTGCTGCTGGATATCATGATGCCTCAGAAAGACGGGTTGAGTGTTCTTGAAGAGATAAAATCAAAAGACCCCGAATGTGTCGTAATCATGATGACGGCATATTCAACGCTGGATAAAGTATTACAAAGTCATAAGATAGGAGCAGATCACTATCTCTTAAAGCCGTTTGATTCTTTGGCGAATGTCGAGAAAAAAGTTCGCGAATTGATACATCCTAGACGTTAATCTTAAAGGGGAGGGAACTCCCTTTTTTTTATTGCAAAAATTTATACCTTAGTAATATAGTATGAATACTTGACAATAAGAATAAACTATATTAAGATTGTGAAAAATATAGGAGAACATCATGGCTCAGCAATGTCCTTTGATCTTTCGACAAGTTGATGCAACTGTTACTCGAATTAATACATTATTCGTAGCAGGTTCTATAGTTGCATTTTTATTAACCCACAGTATCATGGTTTTGATTTTTTTGATTGGCGATTTTATGCTTCGGTTGTATGGATTTAAATCCTACAGTCCTTTTCAAAATCTATCATTGTTGATACAGCACAAACTTTCACTTCCGGTGAAAATGGAAGATGCGGGCGCAAAACGTTTGGCGGCACAATTCGGAGTGGGCTTTACGATTGTACTTGTGCTTACTTCATTGTTGCATGCTGATGTTGCGGTTGCGATTATTGCGGGAATATTTCTTTCATGTGCCGCATTGGAACTTTTCTTCGGATATTGTGTTGCATGTCAAATTTATTACATCAC
>NZ_JAQTQR010000045.1 GCF_028712165.1 Sulfuricurvum sp.
GTGGTGGACAACGGGGAAGTTGCGCGGTTAAACATAAAGCCGGGTGTGATCGAGAAATCTTCAATATAATAGCTTGGAGTGATCATATACGTAATAATCGTAGAGTCATTATTTAGACTGCTTCGATCGTCTTGACGGGAATATTTAGCCGTTGTTCCGATGTTCCAGGAATTATTGAAATAAACAGCCGAGAGTGAAACGGCATCGGTGCTTGTATCGAGGAAAGCATCCGGTGTAGGTTCATCCGAACTTCTGAGAATATTTTTTTCATAACGTATACTGAGAGGGAGGGTACTGATCCCGGAATATTGGTACCCGACGCTTCCGCGATTGGTTCGGATTGTAGCAAAGAGAGGATTGCTCTCAACATTATTAGCATAACTCGATAGACTCACATCGATATTGTGAACCGATTCAAAATACCTTCCTTGAAGCGTCACGCCCTCTTTATCTCTCTGAAGACCGTCGTTGTCGATGACACGGTAATTACTTCCAAGGTATTCGTAGATAGCATCATACGTAAACTGTCCGTTCAACCCTCCAACTCTGAGTTTGTATGCGCGATCAGTCTCTTTGCCGTACGTATCTGTCGTGTCGGCATCGTAGCGGGAGAGGTCGAATTCACCGTCGACCCCCAGTGTGTCGCCCAGCAATTTTGATCCGACGATAAAGGCGAGAGTATCTCCCCTTCTCGGAGTAGTCATAATCGTGTTAACAGTGGAGTTTCCATCATTGTTCTGCCCGCCGCTGATGTAGAGCGTTTTGACAACGGTATTATAGGCACTGAAGTTTTTAGCCAGTGAAATACCGTAAATGTGATCTTCGGGGCTACCTTCCAACCCTGTTCCACCGTTAAAGCCGCTCACCTGAGAGCTGTTGGCCATAAATGCTCCGAGTGTTATATCTCCGGTCTGGTAATTGATTTTTGCTCCGCGGCGTCCCAGCCCTGAGACGGTTGTAGGCGATTCATCGATGATGATATCTCCCACTTCGGCATTGATATTGGTTCCTTCGGAGGTATAGTCGGCTTTTAAGCGATAGTTGGCGAGATCAATTCCTTTGCTCTGAGGAGAGGCAACGGGGAGACTTTGGTCAAGATAGCGAAAATTTGACTCAAATGATGTTCTCCATTGCCCTTCCTTGATTCCGGTCGATATTCCCAGATTGGCCTGAACCTTACTGTTGGGAATATTCAAATTATCTGTTTTATCGATAACTCCTTCGTAAATAGGAGAGAGGGCTAGATTGGTTGTTGCCTCTTCGAATCGTTCCGTATGGCGAAGGGAAAACGAAAACTCTTGACGTTTTTCTTGTCCTTCGGATGAGAGGTAGACGAGGGTAACCGTATGTTGACCGCTACTGAGGATAGTTATCGGTTGATAATCGATAAATGTATCCGTCCGTGTCGTCATCTGCGTAATATCCGATCCATCAAGCATGACAAAAATGGGAGTCTCTTTGAGAGATGGATCCAGCTGAAAACGCAGAGGAGGTTTTTTGCCGATTGCAACTTCACCTTGTGCCGGAGAGAGGGCTGTAATAGGCGATACGGTATCCTCCCCATAAACGGGCAGTGCTGCAAGGATGATAAATGCGGCTGTTGAGAGTAAAGATCGATTGAATCGAAAGTTTTTTTGATGAGATTGAGATAAGGAGATCATGAGAATCCTTTACCATTTATAATGACTTATGTTTTATTATACTCAAAAATATCTTGAAAATATGATTACATTAACAGCGCATTAACCGATAGAAAGTTCATGAGGATATAGGATAAAATACAAGTACATTAATATCTATCGGTTTTAGGAGACATTTTGATATATCGTCCGCTCATTCTTCTCACCTGTTCATTTTCACTGGCGTGCGCACAAGAGATACTCCAACTGGATAAAATCGAAGTGCACGATACGGTTCAAACCCTCGAAGAACGGAAAGAAAACTCGATTGCAAAACGGATTATCCGTGGGGAAGAGCTGACCCAATACGGGGATCAAAATGCCCTTGAAATTCTCAAAAGAACTCCCGGCGTGACGATTCCGGAAGGAAAAACGAAAAAAGGGGCTCCCGGCAAAGGATATACGGTAGTCCTCATAGACGGCGAGGATGCATCAACCGGCTCAAAACGGAGTCCTAGTCCGTTGGAACAAATATCTCCGGATATGATCGAACGTATTGAAGTAATGACTAACGGTTCGGCTGAATATACGGCTGAAGCGATGGGAGGGATCGTCAATATCGTCCTCAAAAAGCCGAAATCTCAAGGCGCTACAAAGGCCAAATTGACTTTGGGCACCTATAAAGATCGCCCTTTGGCAACACTGTATGCACAAAGAGAAGGAAAAGTTGATAAATTTTCGTATATTGTCAATGCAACCGTAACGGACAATAAAAAATCGGATACGGAAAATATCGATACTTATACTACGTCCGCACAACATGAAATTCGTGATGATAATGCGCACGATAAGATGCTCAATGTGACGACGAAACTGATTTATGCACCTTCGTCAAAAGAGAAATATACTTATGACGGTACACTTTCTCTTAGAAATGCTCAAACGGATACGGATGATATAACATCCGGCTCAACAAATACGGTACGTAAAAATATCGATAAATCACACAGTGTGATGCTTTGGTCCAAAATAGGGGGCGAATATCATCTCTCCGGCACTGAGCTATTGGAATGGAAACTCAAATTTCATCAACATAAAGAAGTTGGAGAGAACTCTTCTGCGGAGATATCCCCGACATCAAGCCTAGAGACTCAAAACGACACTACGTTAATGCGTTTTTATGCTGCAAGTACCGATTATTCGATTTCAAAGGGTGATCATTTTATAAAGACGGGTGCTGAGTTGAAACACGTGTACCAAGATAATGAAGTGCGTCTCAATACGGGAACCGTCTCTGTGGACAATTTGACATTGAGTGAAAATCGAGGCGCAGTGTATGTCCAAGATGAGATCAGTTATGGTGATGATTTGGTTATGACTCCGGGGATTCGATATGAAAATGTATCGCGTGACTTTGGATCGACATCAAAAATTGATTATCTGGCTCCCTCTTTTCATCTGTTGTATAAGCTGACTCCAAATGATAACTTACGTGCAAGCATCGCAAAAACGGTTAGATTGCCGAGATTAAACGATTTAGCCGCTACCTTGGTCAGTTCACTCTATCAAAATGACATTCATCATCCCGATCACATCGGAAATCCGGATCTGAAAGAAGAGCAGGCGCTAAGCTATGAACTCCGGGGAGAACATTTTTTTGGAGAGAACGGGATTGTCAGTATCGGCGGTTTTTATAGAAATATCACCGATAAGATCGAAACTATGACGACATTTGATAGTGGCAGCGGCAGATATCTGGCACGGCCGTACAATGCCGGCAATGGGCAGCTCTGGGGAAGCGAGTTCGAATTGAAAAAGTCTCTTGATGCTCTGGTAGAGGGTTTGGGAATTTTTGCCAATGCAACCTATCAAGACTCCAGTATTACGGTCAACGGAGTAACACGCCCGATCAAACAAACCTCAAATTTTCTTTATAACGTCGGTGTCGATCATACTCTCAAAGCCTATCGGATAACGTACGGCGCCGCGTATCGCTATGTCGGCGGTTATGATGATCCTATCGATGAAAACGGTTTCTCAGAGACGCAAAAAGGGTATGGAGTTTTTGATCTGTATGCGACCAAACGGCTCAATTCCACTTTCAAATTGGGCTTGAATCTAAAAAATATTACGTCAAATACGATTGCTTCGACCTCAAAATATTACGATACATCCGGGACTCTAATCGAAACGCAAATTGATAAAGAACACTCATCGCCGCAAATTTTGCTTTCGCTTGAAGGGCGCTGGTAATTGACGATAAAACAAACCAATATCCAACCTTAAAACGTCAGTTTAGGGGGGATTCATTAACCGTTTCTAGGCTAATATGGTTACTATTCTTACACTATAATCACGAGGAGATATACATGGTAGACAACGAACCGACATTGAGTTCAATTGAGGACTACGACACCCTAAAAGGGCCTAAGAAAAAGATCGTATGGACGGTTATTATCAGCGGATTGCTGATTGGGTTGATTTTCTGGGGAGTAAAGAGCTACTTCGGTAATGTAAATGATTCAATCCATGTAGAAGATTCAATCACTAAAGTACCTGGAAAATGATGGTAAAATTCTCCTTTTTAATCCAAGGAGCTTTATGACTGCCACTATCATAGGAATTTATACGTTTTACATTCTTGTTCGGCTCTACGTGAGTGTAATGCAAATCGGCTACATCAATCAGATCAAGCGCAGAGGCGCAGTTCTGATGGGTGAGCGCGAATATCTGGATGCCGCTAATTATGCTGTAGCAAAAGAAAAACTGGGTATGTTGGAAACGTTTGTCGAATTCGGCCTCTTCTTGATATGGATCGGCGGTTTGATGCGATGGTTGGACGAGGCATTTGCCGTACAAAGTGAAAGTGTTCATGCTATTGCTGTGGTTATGGGAATGGTTCTGATCAATTCATTGGTTCAGTTCCCTTTTGGCTGGATTGCAAAATTCAAAATCGATGCCCAATACGGATTTAACCGCTCTTCTGTGGCACAGTTTGTTAAAGATACCCTGATCAGCACACTCTTGACGATTGTTATCGGAAGTCTGATGGTGTGGATCGTTGCGATGATTATCACCTCGAGTGCATTGTGGTGGCTGTGGACGTTCGTATTTATTTTTGCAGTCGTGATTGCGATCAATATGTTTTTCCCAACTATTCGAGCCCTCTTTTTTGACAAAGTTACCCCTTTGGAAAACCCTGAATTACGAGAGCAGATTGAGACCTTGATGGCTAAAACAGGCTTCGTCAGCAGCGGTGTTTTTATCAGCGATGCGAGCAAACGCGATGCACGGTTGAACGCGTATTTCGGTGGTCTTGGCAAATCAAAACGGGTCGTATTGTTCGATACGTTGATCCAAAAGCTTTCTCCCTCAGAGCTTATCGCCGTATTAGGGCATGAACTGGGTCATTTTGCACACGGCGATTTATACAAAAATATCGCGATGGTAGGGGCAATGCTGTTCGCAATGTTTGCACTTTTCGGCAATCTCCCCGAAACGCTTTATATGGAGCTCGGTGTTGCGCAAAGCCCTCAGATCATCATGATGCTCTTTATCCTTCTCCTTCCGGTCGTCAGTTTTATCATGATGCCGATTATGGGATTGGTTAGCCGCCATAACGAATACGAGGCAGACCAGACGGGAGCGGAACTCGGCGGAGCGGAACATTTGGTCAATGCATTGAAAAAACTGGTTGCTGAAAACAAAAGCTTCCCGCTATCACACCCGTTATACCGATTTTTTCATACGACCCATCCTCCGGTCGTTGAACGTCTTCGCGCTTTGGGTGCGGATATATATGTTCAAATCGATTCGGGATATGCCGATCCATGTCCAAAAGACTAAAAGAGCTTCATGCCGAAGTGACGGCACGACTGGAAGGGGTTGTGGAATCTCCCCGTCGTGAAGCCGAACTTCTGTTGATGGCCTATCTCCAAAAAGATCAGCTCTACTTCATCACCCATCAAGAAGATGAAATGGACGATCAAGCCCCTCGGCTTTTGGAGTGGATCGAAAAACGCAGCCGCAATGTCCCGCTTGAGTATCTCACGAATCGGGTCAGTTTTTACAGCCGTGAGTTTTATATCGATGAGGGTGCCCTTATTCCCCGACCCGAAACGGAACATCTTATTGATGAAGTATTGGCATGTGTTTCAGTCGATGAAGCGATAACCGTTGTCGAAGTAGGGGTAGGGAGCGGCATTATCTCGATTCTTCTAGCCCTTCATCTCCCGAATGCCCGTTTTATCGCCGTTGATATTTCACCTCGTGCCCTTGCCGTCGCACGACGCAATATAGGAGCGTTTGGATTGAGTGATAGGATTGAGTTGCGAGAGGGGGATTTGCTCTCTTGTGTCGATGAAGCAATCGATCTTCTCGTCTCCAATCCTCCCTATATAGCTCAGGATGCTCCATTAGAAAGCAACCTTTCCTATGAGCCTCAAAATGCCCTTTTCGGAGGGGAAATAGGGGATGAAATCATCCGTCGTTTACTCGATGAGGTTTATAATCGTCATATTCCTCTCTTCGTATGTGAGATGGGGTACGATCAACGGCTGAAAGTCCAAGAATATCTTAGACGTTTTGCGGTAAAATCGTTAGATTTTTATACCGATTTAGCCTCGTTTGACCGAGGATTTGTATTAAAGGCAGTTCATGAATAAAAAAGCGCTAGTAGATGTAATCTATCTTTTATTGATCGCAATGACGGCGGGAGCCGTTTTAATCTTGGGTGCATTTGTCGCCGCAGTCGTCTTTCACTCTGAGATGTATTTGACACTTCCGCTTCTCTCCCGATACGAAGAGGGAAAAATCATGGGGGAAATCTTTCGCCGTTTTACCTACTGGGCCTATTTTATGACGGCTGTGATTGCGATATACGAAGTCTCCCGATACAAAGTGATGCAAATCGATAAAATCTCGATCTTGAGCGCTTTGGGCTCGATCGGAACCCTTCTGTTATTCAGTGCAGTCTATACCCCTAAGATTTTGGAATACCAAACGCAAGGCGAAGCGGTGATGATGCAAAACTCTTTTGAATCGTTGCACAAAGCGAGTGAGATTGATTTTAAAATCCTCCTAGTGATGTTATTGATCCTGTTTATTCGCAGAGCCTATATACTGGCGGTGAAAAAATGATCCGCTTTGAAAATGTAACCAAAAGCTTCGGAAAGCGGGAGATTCTAAAAGGGGTAACGCTGGAGATCGAGAAGGGGAAAACTACGGTAATCTTCGGTGTCTCCGGCGGAGGAAAGTCCACTATCATAAAACATATCGTGGGCCTGTTAAAACCTGACAGCGGGACGATTACGGTTGACGGTATCCGTGTCGATAATGCCGATGAGACGACATTACGCGCAATACGCACAAAAGTAGGATTTTTATTTCAAAGCGGGGCGCTTTTTGACAGTATGAACATTCGTGAAAACGTTGCGTTTCCGATGTTAGAACATCAAAAATTAACTCCTAAAGAGTTGGAACGAAAGATCGATGAAAAACTCACGATGGTAGGTCTTGATCCCAAAATCGTCAAATCGCTCTATCCGGAAGAACTCAGCGGCGGGATGCGAAAGCGGGTAGGCCTTGCCCGTACCCTCGCACTGGAACCGGAAGTGATTTTATACGATGAACCGACATCCGGACTTGATCCGGTAACGAGCGATTTCATCACCCAGATGATCAACGGTCTACGTAATGATATCGGTATGACCTCTATTCTCATCAGTCATGATATCTCTGAGAGTTTTAAAGCAGGGGATAATTATGCAATGCTGTTTGATGGTGTAATCGTCGAATCAGGGGATAAACAATCATTTCAAAATTCAACCAATGCGGTTGTTCAGCAGTTTATCCACGCACGCGCCGAAGGGCCGATAGAGTTTCATTAATCTCTTCGTCATTCTCGATCAGATCGGGAATCCTCCTATCCCGTCATTCCGTGCAACGACACGGAATCCAACCTCCTTTTATCCCCCCTAAAGCTATAACTCACTACTATCTTTTAACAAATAAACAGATTTTATATTCACTTATTGAGTTTTCTCGTTCCCAAGTTCCAGCTTGGGAACGAGGGACATAACTATTTTAGTAAATGGATCACAAGTATGGTGGATATAACAAAACTTTGCATTCCAATTTGAAAGCCGTATGAGGTTTCAGATTAGTGAACTCAAGCGAAATATTAAGGAGATCAATTGAAAAATTCTGTAGTAATCACATCGTGGAGTGTTGATGCATTTTTGTGTTTAACAAGTAAACTATACAAGCAGTTGTCAGTTGAACAGATATCAAGAATAGAAAGTTTTATTTCGGCATTTATACTATATGAAACACTTTACGTTAATGAACAATATTCAAATAATGAATTAATTAGTTCATTAAATTTATCAAGTGACAATGCTATCAAATTTATAAAAAAATCTGATCTCAATCACTCAGATGATATGAGGGATCATATCTCTTTTGATGTTGATTTGCACAGAACTTCATTTAAAGAATTATCGGAAGAAAATAATACTTGGCAATATCAACATGATCCGAGTGTGGGTGAATCAATATTCTTTTCTGATTTCATCTATCCAGAAATTCAACAAAGCATTGACTCAAATTTCTATACACATTTAAGACTTTGGCAATGGTGTTTAACTAATGAAATGGCTGAAAAAACTAACAGTGTTTGTATTTTACCAAAATCATTGAACGCTCTAACCCAATACAAAATGAAACAAAACAACCTCGACGAAATCATTTTAAATAATTACCTAAATTATGCTCAATTTCATAATCAAAAATTTATTAAGCTGACAAAAAATCTATCAGATGATTTCATTTCAGAACTTTCGAACATACCTCCATTATTTTCAATCTTTCTTTCTCGTTGTTCTAAAGATGAAGATACTACTTCAGTCTTAATAAAATTAAGGCAAGACTATAAAGAATTTAGAGACTTAAGACATTCATATAGTAAGTCAATTGCTAATTCGAAAACAGTAGCTGAGAAAGTGGAAATAGTGGATGAATGGAATCGTTCTTGGGAAATTCTTTTAGCTGGAGAATTTAAAAAGCCACAACTACTTAAAAGAAAAGTATCTTCAACAGATGTGTCTAATGTAATTATGTCTATAGAAAATTTTGCACCAAAAGTTTTACTAAAACATTTTATTGAGCATAATGAATACAAAAATGTGTATAAAAAATTTCATATCTATTCTGAATTAGATGATGAGATAGGAAAAATGAACAGTGACTTAGGGTTTTTAAATAAACTTTTTGGCGTTGAAAAAATTATACCAATAATAAAAATATAACTAATCAAAGGAGACTAATCAAAAGCCAGCTGGCGGTTTTTTGATTGCTCATTTTATACGTTATCTTACAAAAAGGATATTGAATCCATGTTAGAAGAAATTAAAGGAATCATTTTACAACCATTATCTGGAAAAAAATATTCATGGTCTAATTACAATAGTGATCGTGATGAATTCCTAACTTTCTTTCAAGATATTATTACAAATGAAATTGGCGAATATTTTAATGTAAATCACAATACAGAAGATCTATCTGGCTACCTATTAATACCATATTCAAAACAAAAAAAATGTTTTGGCGCATACTATTTAAATGCTGGAAAAAAATTATCAAATAATCCAGATTTTGAATGGGCATACCACATTGACCATTCAAAAAGCTATAACTTTGTTAAGGAAGTTTCCCAAAGAGATTTAATAGAGGAAGCAAAAAACTATGAACCAGAATTTGAAAAGCAACATGATGGAAATCCTAGCTTATTCCATTATAGGTTGGATGGATTATCAAACGATTATAGAAAATATATAAATAAATTACTTTTAAATACTAATGATTATCCGGAAGGAACAGAAAAACCATGTAAGTATGAAATTAAAATAACTCAGATTCATCGTGATTCAAAGATTAAAGAATGGGTATTAAACGAAGCCAATGGAGTGTGTGAGTGTTGCAACGAACCAGCACCTTTTGAAAAAGATGATGGTTTTCCTTATTTAGAAATCCACCATCTTAAAATGTTAGCAAATGATGGTTCAGACACAGTAGCAAATGCTATCGCAGTTTGTCCAAATTGTCATAGAGAATTACATCATGGAACAAATAAGCAAACAAAACTAGATAATATATATTCTAAAATTTCAAGATTAAAAAAAGAAGATAACAAAACCTCGTAGCCCATAAATGCCCTAACGGTTATTTATGGGCTAGAGTAAACCGTTACACTTATAAGGAGAAAGATTTTGAAAAAAGCTGTAATTGTTGTTGGTAGTCATGGAACTGGAAAAAGTAAAACTATAAATAAATATTTTAAACCTTTAATTGGTTTGTCAGGAAGAGAAAGGAATTTTTCAAGAGGTAGAGTATTATCTCAATCTCTTGAAGAACGAGAAGGGCATGTTCTTTCTCAGTCCTTGGAAGAGAAAGGGCTGAAGTCGGTCAAAGAGTTTATCGAAAAATATGCAAATTTGAACTATCTTGTTTGTGCGGCAAGACCAGATGGAGAAACACCATCACTATATAAAATACTAAAAACAGAATTAGAAACTAAAGGTTTCAATGTATCAACAGTTAGAGTCTTTTCGGGAGAAATGGAAGCATTTTATGAAGATAAAGCACAAGAGATTTTGAATAATTTGCAAATAGTATAACAAATCAAAATATGAAAATATGGGTCAGGCGTTAAATATTAATATTCTATGAATCCCAAAACAAAAAGGTTATTTACGATCTAATCCAGGTAAGGTATTTAAAATTTATTTCACTGCAATTCATTAAAAATTGGTTTTATGGTTGTTGGGATGATGATTAATTTTTACGCCTTACCTGTATAATAGACCCGAATAATAGGCTACTCAAGGAAAAAAAATGGATTGGATGACATTCATAACAAAAATAATTGATTCAATTGCTTGGCCAGCTGCGATTGTTCTAGTTATTTGGTGGCTTAAAAGCCATATCGGACAACTTATCCCATTCACAAAAAAATTCAAATATGGCGATCTAGAGATAGAGTTTGAACAGCAATTAAAAGAATTAAAGAAAGAGGCAGAAGCATCGAAACTTGAGCATGCCACACCAGAACGTGACAGCTCTGAAATGCTCTCGTATCTTAGTGAAACTGCTGATGTATCACCGAGAGCAGCAATAGTAGATGCATGGGTGGGTTTAGAGTTAACGGCGTTTAATTCTGCCGGACAGCTTGGCATTGAAAATAATAAAAGACCAATGCCATTTAGTCGTCTAATAGCAGCTTTAGAGTCAGAAGGTATTATTAAACCAAAAGATAGCAATATTTTGAAAAAGCTCATGCGACTTAGAAACGAAGCGTTGCATTCTCCCAATTTCAACATAACAAAGAAAGAAGCCCAAGAATTTGCTGAGTTAGCAAGAGATATGGCAGATTTAATCGCCGGAGAATGTTTCCAAAAAACTGGAGGTTGTGGTCATTGAAAATCAATACCTTAACTAGGTGTTAGTTCGGATACTTCTTGCGTAGAGGGACACTACTTTTAAATATATTTCTCGCTCCTAAGCTCCAGCTTGGGAGTGTATAGCATTAGTCTGCATTCCCAATGAGGACATTGGGAACAAGGGAAATACCTAACAAATGTATTTGAACGAGAGGCTTTGTCCTCTTATCTTCCCCCAAACTTCTTAGCCCACCACTCTTGCGGGGTGAGGGTCTGTTCTTTTAAAAAGCTTTCTTCGAGATTGTATTCATAGTTGGAACAGTATTCGAGCATTGTGGCGTAGGCTTCATTGATTTGTGTACTCATCGCGTGAGCGGTTTCAGGATCTTCAGGATGTTTGTCGGGATGCCATTGCTGCATCATGGATTTGTAACGGGATTTGATATCGAAGAGGGTGGATTTGTCATGGAGGCCAAGGAGCGTTTTGGCCTTCATGAGGGAGTCAAAGGAGAGCATGGATAGGAAGAATTAGTCTTTTTGCTGACGCATAAACGTCGGTACGTCCAAGAAATCTTCGCTGTAATCGCCGTTGGCTACCATTGCAGGGCGAATAACGACACGAGGTTTTGCGGCAGCTGCGGCAAGTACTTCTTTGTTTTCAAATTCGCTGTTGTTGATTCCCATAGCGGCTTTTTTATCAAAACCGGTAGCAACCAATGTAATGCGGATGAAGTCTTTGTCAAGGTTTGCATCGGTAGTTGTACCGAAGATAACGTCTGCTGATTCATCCACGCTGTTATGGACGACATCCATTGCAGCAGAGAGTTCCATAAACGGAAACTCCGGGTGCATGCTGAAGTGTACCAATACACCGAGAGCACCAGTAACGGACATATTGTCCAAAAGCGGTGATTCGATAGCATTTTTGATCGCTTCGTATGCCGCGTTTTCACCTTTGTATTCACCTACACCCATAAGAGCCAAACCACGGTGGCTCATAACGGTTTTCAAGTCGGCGAAGTCGAGGTTGATGTCATTGTCACCGCTGGCGAGAATAACACCCGATGTACCGCTGACAGCACGTGCAAGAACACTGTCAACAATTCGGAAACTCTCTTTGATACCGAGTTTCGGATCGATGATAGAGAGAAGTTTGTCATTCGGGATAACAACGATACAATCGGATTCATTTTTGAGTTCGTTAAGTCCGTCTTCCGCAAGTTTGAGACGTTTTTTACCTTCAAAAGAGAACGGTTTAGTTACAACAGCGATTGTAAGTGCACCCACTTCTTTTGCGATTTTTGCAATGATCGGAGCCGCACCCGTACCGGTACCGCCGCCAAGACCTGCCGCAACAAACACGATGTCCGCACCGGCTAGGGCACGAGCGAGATCCTCATAGCTTTCAAGCGCTGATTCTTTGCCCACTTCGGGCTTCATCCCTGCACCCAAACCTTTGGTAAGTTTCGCACCCAATTGGATTTTGGTTGCCGCACTTCCTTGTTCCAATACTTGAGCATCCGTATTTGCTATGATTAACTCAATACCCGGAATTGCCTCTCTAAGCATATAGCCGATCATATTTCCGCCGCCGCCGCCGACACCTACTGCTACAATGCGTGCTCCCGTGAGAGTTGTTGATTCTTCAATTGAAAATGGTTCCATGCTTGCTCCTTGACGTGATTAAAATAGTTGAGTTGCCCAATTCCAAAACTTGGAAATCGGGTTTGGTTGATCGGTTTGAGCAGGTTTATTAGACCCGATATTAACCATTTTTTGAGGTTCCGCTTTTTTCTCTTCCTTCAACGGTGGCGGTGTTGAAGCCGCCGCTGGTGGAATAGAAGAAACAGAAGGCTCAAATCGTGGCGCCTCTTCGTGGATTGGATAATGAGCTTGAGATGCTTGAGGCTCTTCGCCTGCATGGCGCATGCGTCTGTTGACGTCTATCTCGTACGGAGTATAGTTGCCTGCCATGTATTTAATCAGTCCGACCGCTCCTGAATAGGAAGGATCTCTGAGGGTATCAAAGAGACCGCCGACATCGGTCGGTTTTGCCAAACGTACCGGCATGTTGTCTAAGATAGCGACTGCAAGTTCGCGAAGACCTTCAATTTTGGTAAAACCACCGGTAAGAACAACACCGGCTCCCATATGGTCTTTGAGACCGCTCTTCTCGATTGATTGAGCGATAATCATCAGTGTCTCTTCGACACGTGCATAGATAACGTTGTGAACAACTTCCAGAGAAACTTCATGAGTAGATGTTTCATCGCCGATAACCGGAAGTTCGATCAAATCATTGCTAGGTGCATAGAGTGAACCGTAGCTGATCTTGACGTTATCCGCTGTATGAAGAGGCGTATGCAATGCCATCGATAAATCGTTGGTGATATGGTTTGAACCGACACCGAGGAAATCGTTGTAGCGGATTGCATGGCCGGAGTGAATAACGATGTTGCTCGTATTACCACCCATATCGACAACGGCTGCTCCGAGTTCTTTTTCATCGTTGTTCAAAACGGCGATAGCTGATGCGTAACCGCTGAGTACAACACTCTCGACATCGACACCCGCAGCTTTGACCGCTTTGCGCAAATTGTTGAGATTGGATTTTTGGGTCGTGATGATATGGGTTTCAACTTCAAGACGTGAAGCATTCATTCCCAAAGGATCTTCAATGAAATCTTGGTCATCGACTTTGAAGTTGTACGGGAGGGCATGCAGTACTTCAAATTCGTTAGGGATATTGGCATTGTAAAGAGACGTATGCATGACACGTTGAATCTCATTAAGAGTAATCTCTTTATTTGGGATATTGACGATACCGCTGGAATTGAGACTTTTAGTGTACGCACCGGAGATGGTTACGACAGCACTGCGAAGCTCAGTACCCGCAACCCGTTTAGCATCATTCAACGCGCTCTTGATCGATTTGGATGCAAGCTCGATATTGGTGATACTTCCTTTGCGAAGACCTTGTGCTTTTGAGATACCGGCTCCGATTATTTGTGCAACGTTATCGTCATCGATTTCCGCGATGAGCGCACAAACTTTTGTTGAGCCGATATCAATGGCTAAAACGGTTCGTTTCAAATCAAATCCCCTCTACATAGATTTCAACTGGGTACTTGCTCTCAAGTGCTTTGATCAGCCCTTGATCCAACAAGCTCCCTTTGAGCTTGAGCACGGTGTTTTCATCCGCTATTGTTTTGTCTTGAAGCAACTTTTGTTCCAAAACGTTATAGATTATAACATTTCCGCTCTCGAGGGTAATAAAACCTTGTTTTTGTTTGGATGTGAAAAGTTTTGTGAGGAATTCTGATCCCTCAGTACTGCTCAACCCGGCTAATTTGGCACCATCTGCATGGGTGACGAAATCACTGGTTGTCCCTGTGAATGTTTTATAACTGTTTTGGGCTAACTCTTGGAGTTTGGTTTTTTTCGCTTCGTTAAGATAGAGTGCACTAACATCTGTTTTTGCCTCTTCAAATGTTTTGGTGCGGGCCGGGTTTATCTTTTCAAGTTTGACAATGATGTATTCATTTCCGTTTTTACGCGGTTTAAGATACGGTTTTTGATCGTCCATCGTCAGAATCTCTTTGGTTAATTCAGGGCTAAACGGTGAAGATGAAGCTGTAATAGTGGCTTTTTGTGCAACGATTCCGGATTTCAAAGCACCTTTTTTATAATCAATGTAAAGACGAAGAGATTCTTTTTCCGTTGCTTTATCACTCAATGCGGCAACAATTTGTCCTTTAGCTTCGGCAAGAGAGAGAACTTTTCCGGTATTGTCTTTTAGCAGCTGGCGGTTCATATCATAATAATCACTGATCTCTTTTTCACTCGGAGATACGGATTGATGCGTTTGTGTTACGTAGGCGACCTCATAGCTTGGTTCTGTTTTAAACTCTTTCTGGTGTTTTTCCCAGAATGCTTTGAGCTCTGCATCATTTGCAGTGAGGGTGATCATACTGGGTGTAAGCACTTTATAGTTGATTTTATCTGAAACACCCAAGGCACTTTCAAAAGCTTTTTGTTCGAGAGGTTTTGTTCCTGATGCGAGAAGATAGAGTGTTTTCTGAATCAAAAGGTCTTTTCGCATCAACTCTTCGTATTCTTTAATGGTTAAATGATTTTGTTTTAATGTCTCTTCATAGATGCTTTTGCTAAATGTACCGTCTTTTCCAAAACTAGGCTGAGACTTAATAACGTTCAATAATTCCGTATCGGTGACAATGAGGCCATAGCTTTTGGCAAGATTGAGAATAAGAGCCTGATTGACAAGCTGATGAAGGGCCTGACGTTGAAGACCGAATTGTTTAGCCTGTTTTTCGTCAAACTTCCCTTGGAAAAGCTGATTGTATTGGTTAAAAAGGTTGGAATAGCTTCTTTGCAGTTCAGCAGCAGTGATGGAAACATCTCCGACTTTGGCAACAGCGCCGGATTTGTTTCCGTAACTGTATTGTCCCCATCCGACGAATCCGGCTCCGATAAAGGCAATGGTGGAGATCCAGATCGTAATGACCAGGTATTTTCGGTGGCGTTGCATCCAAGTAATCATATTAAACGATCCTATTGTAAAATTCAGATATTCTATTCAGTTTACCATTAAACTTGGATGAAAATAGTATACGACTAACACATGTTATCATATTATAACTCAATTAAAGAGGTTTTGGATGAATAATTTAGAGATGTCAAGCCGTGATTTAAACGTTTTATGGCATCCATGCACACAAATGAAAGATCACGAAACGATTCCGCTCGTCCCTATTTCA
The DNA here is from genome assembly GCF_028712165.1 of Sulfuricurvum sp. Taxonomy (GTDB): domain Bacteria; phylum Campylobacterota; class Campylobacteria; order Campylobacterales; family Sulfurimonadaceae; genus Sulfuricurvum. The sequence continues at coordinate 15,835 of NZ_JAQTQR010000045.1, forward strand.
AAAGGGGATGGAATTTATCTGTACGATTTTGACGGGAACCGCTACATCGATGCAATAAGCAGTTGGTGGGTCAATCTCTTCGGCCACTGTAATCCCTATATCAACGGAAAAATTATTGATCAGCTTTCCAGACTCGAACATGTAATTTTGGCGGGTTTTACCCATGAGAGTGTTATCCGTCTGTCTGAACGTCTTGTCGCTCTTTCCCCTCAGGGGCTAACACGCTGTTTTTATGCGGACAATGGTTCGAGTGCAATCGAAGTGGCTTTGAAAATGAGCTATCATACCCATAGAAACCGGGGAGAAGATCGGAGTTTATTCGTCTCTCTCAGCGACAGTTATCACGGGGAAACGCTTGGGGCTCTTTCCGTCGGAGATGTTGCCCTCTATAAAGAGACGTATGAGCCATTATTAATCCGTGCAATTCAAACTCCCTCACCCAAAGATCAGACAACGGAAGCGGCGATCGAAGCTGCAATAGCATTTCGAAATCTGTTGCAGGAACGGGGAACGGAAATTGCGGCATTGATCGTGGAACCGTTGCTTCAAGGGGCAGGGGGGATGAAGATGTATCACCCTTTATTTCTCACGGAAGCCAAAAAAATCGCTCAGGAATTCGGTGTTCATTTTATCGCCGATGAAATATTGGTCGGATTTGGCCGGACGGGGAGCATGTTTGCATGTGAACAAGCGGAAATCACCCCTGATTTTCTTATTCTTTCAAAAGGGCTTACCGGCGGATATCTTCCATTGTCGGTTGTTATAACAACAGAAGATATTTACGGTGCATTTTATTGCGATTATGATCCTGCCCGCTCTTTTCTGCACTCACACAGTTATACCGGAAATGCTCTCGCTTGTGCCGCGGCCAACGCGACTTTGGATATATTTGAAAACGATAGTGTGATAGTAAAAAATCAAGAAACGATAGCCTATATGGGAGAACAGCTGAATCGTTTTAGAGTGTTTGACTGCGTTAAAGAAATTCGTCAATGCGGCATGATCGCTGCGATCGAATTGCAGGGATTTGAACCCGGTGAGCGAATCGGCTTGAAAATACATCAGCACTGTTTAGAAAAAGGGGTTTTAATCCGTCCGTTGGGGAGTGTCATCTATGTTATGCCCCCCTATATCATCACTCCCGAAGAATTAAAAGATGTTTTTGATGCGATTGAGAGCGCTTTGAGAATGATTTGTGCTAGCAATACGTAGGGAGAACGAACTATGTTTACATTACGTCAGTTGGAAATTTTTGTTGCAATGGCTCAATCGACCCGCGTCATTGATGTCGCAGAGCAATTAGGTATGAGCCCATCAGCCGTTTCCATGGCGGTGCGTGAACTTGAAAAAGAGTTGGGAGATGTACTGTTTGAGCGGATAGGGAAACGGTTGATGCTCAATGAGCGGGGACGCTATTTTTTTGAAAATTCCGAAGCAATTTTGGAACGGTCACAGCAGTTATACGAGCACTTCCGAGCCGATTTAAGCGGTGGGCATCTGTACATCGCTGCGAGTGTCACGATCAGCAACTATCTCCTACCCAAATGGATAGGGAACTTTCGATCTACACATGAACAAGTGAGAGTGTCGCTCAAAACCGCCAACAGTACCGATGTTATCAATATGATACGCGAAGGAATTTGCGATTTAGGGTTTATCGAAGGGCATTTCAATGATGGAGAACTTGCATATGAGTCGTTGATGACCGATGAACTGGTGGTAGTCGGGAATGATCCGAGTCTTGCCGAGCGAGACTATTTTATCGATGAATTAGTCCGAAAACGGTGGATTTTACGCGAACGCGGATCGGGAACCCGAGAAATCTTTCTTTCTCAAATCGCTCCGATCGATAAAGAGCTGAATATTGATATGGAATTTGAAAATAATGAGGCGATAAAAGGGTATTTGTTGAATGACAAACAAGCATTGTCGTGTCTGCCTCGCATCAGTATCGTCGAAGAGCTCAAAGAGGGGAAAATGTTTGAGGCCCGAATCAAAGCTCACAGCTTTAAAAGAGAATTTCGGATGGTCTGGCGTCAAGAGAAGACAATGAGCCGTATCCTCAACGATTTTAAACGATATGTTAGTGAGCTTAAGCTATCATAATGGATAATAAAACCAAAGGTAGCCCAGTGCAGGAAACGCCTCATATCCCCGTTCTTTATCGCGAAGTCATCGACGCATTTGCTCCATGTGAGAATGGGATAGTCGTCGATTGTACGATGGGATACGGCGGACACTCGTCGCTATTGCTCGATAACAAACCATCACTTTCGTTGATCGGTATCGATCAAGATCCGACGGCAATTGCCTTTTCATCGGAGCGACTTGCTCCTTATGGAGATCGTGTAGAGATACGTCAAGGGCGTTTTTCAGAGGTTGCGGCAGAGGTAATGGGCGAAAAGAGCGATAAAGTTTGCGGGATTCTGGCCGATATCGGAGTTTCCTCTTTGCAGCTTGATCAACGCGAACGGGGTTTTTCGTATGAAAGCGATACTCTCGATATGCGGATGAACCCCAATGCAGAGCTCAGTGCGTCCGAGGTTGTCAATGAATACTCTCAGAGTGCATTGGAAAACATTTTACGTGAATACGGCGAAGTGACCAATGCCCGAAAAGTGGCGGAGACGATTGTTCATCGCCGACCGTTTTCTTCGGCAAAAGAGCTTTCTCAGGCAATTTTTCACCTGATGCCCAAAGGCAAAAAAATTCACCCCTCTACCCTCGTGATGCAAGCGGTTCGGATCGAAGTTAATGATGAATTGGGTGAATTGACCCGATTGCTGGATGCGATTGAATCGTCCGCGATCAAACATCTGCGCGTTGCGATCATTACGTTCCACTCGCTAGAAGACCGGATCGTTAAAAACCGCTTTTCAAGATGGTCAAAAAACTGTATCTGCCCCGATGATGCGATGCGATGTACCTGCGGAAACAATCACTCCATCGGAAAAGTGATTACCAAAAAACCGCTAACTGCACAGGACGATGAACTCCGTGCCAACTCACGAAGCCGAAGTGCAAAATTACGAATATTTGAGATAAAACGATGAGCGAAAAGCACGATATTTTAGAAGAGACTCAGCATATCATCTCTCCTGATGAATCAATGGGACCGATTTTTTTACGAAATGTTTTTGTCGGTATGTTTTTAGTATTGGTGGTAGTTTTTCCTAAAATTTTTATCAACACTCAGATCTATTTTAAAAGCCGTGAGATATCAACACTTACGCATGAACATGATTCTCTGTTAGAAGAAAATCGTCTCATTAAAGCCAAGGTTGAAGCTATGAAATATAAAAGTCAGATTTCGGATACGCTCTTCTAAAATTTCTCTCCCGTCATTTCGTACTTGATACGAAATCTATCTCCTAAAAGTATTTGCTTTTTCAATAATTTTTAGCTATTCTGTTTAGACAAAATAAAACAGGGTATGAGAAAATTGATGACAGAAGCTAACCTCATGTCCGCTAGTCAACTTTATAAAATTAAGTACAAAATATATAATGTCTAATTGGGTATGGCGTTCAACGGAAGCTTCCCGTGAAGAAAATAAAGTTTCAATATTGGCGATAGTTGAGACACTTTTTTTTGTATTTTTGACGTGGGGCGTAGCCTTTTATTACAATTTTTATTATTACCTGTTTGTTCCTCTTATTTTAACCCCTTTTTTAATGTTGAAAACACCGGAATCTGTAGAGCAATCTCATCGTATGTTTTTATATATAATTGATGCTAATATAAAATCATATTTGGTTTGGAGTATTATCATTTTAGCTATAGGATTAGGACTATTTATTGTATTTTTTTTATTTTCAGAATCATTAATTACAATGAGTCAACAAATAATATTTTATACAATCATAGTTTTAACAATTATCTTTTCTATTTTGTATATGTCCATTTTTCGTATTTTTAATACGGATAAATATGTAGATGAAGAAAGTATCGATGATGAATCTATGCCTCTGTATATTGGTTTTTTTCTTAGTATATTGATGCTTCCACTTGCAATAGGTACCTTGCTTCGTAGTGTAGTAGTTAAAATTTTGTCTACAATATATATCTTTTCAATACATCCATTTTATACTTTATCAAATCTCACTTCTAATTGGAACGAACAAATTTTAGTGAATGATATTTTCTATACTCCTGAGTTATTACCAGATATAGGAATTCATAAAAAAACACTTCAATTATTTGGATTAATTCATTCGTTAAAAAATACTAATAATGCAACGATAATAGCAAGTTTTGCCTTGATTCCATTTTGGTCATTGGCCTATTTGTATCGTTGGAGTATAAAGTCAACCGCATGGTTTTATTGGCCTTTGGCTTTTGTATTTAATAAAAGACCGCTGGAAGATAAAATAAAAGGTAAGACAGGTGTCGATGATCAAACAAATCCATTAACACTAAAAGGGCATATAGTTATCAGCGTAATGTTATTGATCTATTTTATGGGGTCAATTGTTTCATTGGATAAGCTAGGGAATATTGAATCAAGTGCGGAAGTTATAGTTGAATTATTCCGCTCAATTTCAATAAATCACCCTATTGTAAAGACAATAATTCAGCCAGACACATGGTGGCTTGTACTGAGTGCGACACTAATATATTTTATGCTGTATGGATTTAGCAGTGTACAACAACATCGTCGATCTCATAATAACCCTGAATTTTCTGATAAGTTTAATATCATCTTGCATTGGTTTATCCGTTTGAAGAATGTATTATGGATCGTATTTTTTGCTATCAATTTATTTTTTATTGCTAATCAGCACGTGTGGCCTATGCTTTTTGACTTTGTAAAAAGATAATTAAGCGTAAGTCAAATAGAATGAATGAAAATAAACTGATTCAGGGTACAATATATTTCAACATTTTCAAATGAGGTTTCTTTGCCGAATCAATATAAGGTACAGTTTGTAGAACTCGAAAATGGTCGTCAACCATTTGTAGAGTTTATTGATTCGTTGAGTCAAGAGGTACAATCAGAAATTTTTGCAACGATTGACGATTTTATCTATAAAAAAAATAATTCTTTGAAAATCAAAGAAAATCTTTCTAAAGCATTGGAAGATGGAATTTTTGAGCTTAGAACAACATTTGCAGATGGAATTGCACGTACACTTTACTTTTACGTTAGTGGAAAGCGTGTTATAATTACACACGGATTTATAAAAACGACACAGAAAACCCCGCGTAAAGAAATAGACCGCGCAAAAGCGCTTCGTTCAGCTCATACAGAAAAGGAGAGCAAATGACGAATTATGAACAATTAAAAGCAAAAAAAATGGAAAGCGCAACATTTAAAAGATTTTATGATCTAGCAATGGGGCGAAAAAAACGAGGAATTACGGTTTCAAGTAGAAAAATAGGGCGCGTTTTAACTCCTAAAAATCCTCCTCTTTCCGATCAGCTAAAAGCTATTTAAAACTTAACCTTCTTAGAGCATCAATTTCTTGATGCTCATTTCCAAACTCTCCTATAATTCATTAAATATTCATCTTTTCCTTCTATATTTTTTTCTCTAACTCTTTTTTTACAGACCTAAGAATTCAGATGGTATAATCGCCCTCTTAAATTGATACTTTGGAGATACGATGTATAATTTGTTTGAAGACGAAGACGATATTTTCCAAGGTTCGCCGAAAAGTAAGTTTATTGATATCGTTTACAATGCAAATCGCGACCTGGTTCAGAATGAGTTAGAGCGTTTGATGACGCGTATGGCGGCTATGGAACTTATGCTGCAAGAAGCACACGGCGAAGATGCAATAGATCGTATCCTTAAAACGATGCAGTTTGAACGCGCGGATGAAGTCGATATGATGGCAAAAAATCTTTACATCATCTCTGTTGGAAACGTTTTAACTCAAAACGAGTAAGCATTAGGTGAAAAGGTATTTTGTATTTTTGTTGCTGAGCAGCGGGTGGTATCTGCACGCTGCTCCGTGGAGAGAATTAAAAAATTTTAATCTGAAAAAAGACCAAACGGCTATCGTATCGGTCAAAACCGAAGGCTTGGATCGTAATTTGAGCTTTCGTTGGACCCTCTATACTGATAAAGCTCTGGTGGTTCATGAGAAGTTTGATCGGATTGTGGGACAGCATATTTTATATGACGGACACAATGACAGCTTCAGAAAACGTCTATTACCGCCTAAAAACAGTGAATTAGACGTACCGTATGCCCTTGTGGTATTTAAAAAATACGACGAAACCAATCAAACCGTGCAGTTTGATCTGCTGCTGTTTGACAAAGAGAGTCGGGTAAAATTGGATTATTTAACGAAATGAGTATAAAGTAGGGTATGTTGGAACGGGTAGAAGCGATAATAGGGCAATTAGTAGACGAAGTCGGATACGCAAATGCAAGTGAACTGTTCGCTACACTTTCAGGCGGTAAACGGCTTCGCGCCCGTCTGATTTTGACGATTGCCCCTGCGGCTCCTACTGCACCGCTGCTCGGTGCGATTGTCGAGCTGATCCATGCGGCAAGTTTGCTTCATGACGATGTTATCGATGAAGCGATGCTCCGTCGAGGTGTACCGTCTGTGAATGCTACGCACGGAAGTAAAGTTGCGATCATGCTCGGAGATATTCTTTATTCCAAAGCATTTAGTGAATTGACCTCGTTCGATCCTTCTATCGCCCGTGCTATTGCCGAATCGGTTACGAAACTCTCTGTTGGGGAGATGATGGATGTTGAAATGGCAACGGCGTTCAATACTGATCGGGACCTTTATCTGAAAATGCTGTATCTCAAAACGGCTACATTGATCGAATCATGTGCATTCAGTGCGGCTGTTTTGGCGGGCGAAGATGCAAATGCCTATGCAACGTACGGCAAAAATCTGGGATTGGCGTTTCAGATCGTCGATGATATTTTAGATATTACGGCAGATGAAGCGACACTCGGAAAACCTTCTCTCAATGATTTTTCGGAAGGGAAGGTCACTTTGCCGTATATCGATTTGTATGAACGTTTGAGCGATGAGGAGAAAGCACGCCTTGTCGGCAGTCATTGTAAAGTCTTAAATGAGGATGAAAAAGTGTGGATTCGATCCAAAATGGATGAATTTAAAATTATTGAACGCTCATACGGCTATGCCCGTGCATTATGCGATGAGGCAATCGAGGCAATCGGCGATAATGCGTCCTTGCGCGCTATCATTGAAACCGTTATTCAGAGAAATCATTAAATGCACTATTTGATTATCAGCTTTTCGCATAAAAACTCTACCATCGCCATACGTGAGAAACTCGCTTTTGTGGATGAAATCCAACAGCTCAAATCGATGGAAAAACTCAACAGTTCTCCTGCCATCAGCGAATCGATGATCCTCTCCACCTGTAACAGGGTTGAGATCTTTTGCAGTTGCAACGATACCGAAGCTGCCAGCGAAGCGGTGTTTGAACTGTTGTGCAGCCGTTCGGGTATGTCGCGTGATGATCTGCACGGACGCGCCGATATTTTTGATGATGAGGGATGTATCCATCACCTTTTCAGTGTTGCGAGTTCATTGGATTCGATGGTTGTGGGTGAGACCCAAATTGCCGGTCAGCTCAAGGATGCGTTCAAACTTTCTCAGGAAAACGGATATTCGGCGCAAAAACTTTCCCGTGCCATGAACTACGGGTTCAAATGTGCCGCAGAAGTGCGCAATGCAACCAATATCTCTTCTAAACCGGTTTCTGTGGCGAGTGTAGCCGTGGCAAAAGTCAAAGAGAGTGTCGGTGATTTAAACGGTAAAAAAGCATTGGTCATCGGTTCAGGTGAGATGTCGGTTATCACGTGCAAACACTTGAGTGCCCAAGGGGTGGAAGTGACCCTGATGAATCGGACATTCGAGAAAGCCGAAGCAATCGCTGTAGAATGCAATGCAAGGGTGCGAGCGTATGAAGAGCTTGCTTATGCGATCAATGAAAATGAACTTTTGTTTACCGCGACCGGATCACTTCAGCCGATTATTACCGAAGAGATGGTGAAACCGTGTTCGTATGATCGCTATTGGTTTGATATGGCGGTTCCGAGAGATATCGAATGCGATCCTGAGATTTGGGGAATTCATCTCTTTAGTGTGGATGATCTGAAAGAGATCGTGAACGAAAATATTGCGTTGCGTGAAGATGAAGCAAAACTCTCGTATGTCATTATTCGGCGTCATGTTGTCGGATTTTTTGAATGGCTGAAAACCCTCTCGATTGAGCCGCTTATCAAAAGTATGTATGTTAGAGCGTATCGAGCGGCAGCAAACGAGACGGCGCGTGTAATCGAAAACGGATACATCCCACAAGAGCATGCGGATGCGGTTCAAAAAGCGACAGAACAAGCTTTGAAACGTTTTTTACATCCGTTTGCCCAGCGTATGCGCGACGGTTCGGATGCGATGCGTGTAGATGCTCTGATCGAATCGATGAGTTTTTTAATGGAACAAGACGAAGGCGAAGAGATGAGCCAAACCAGTTGTAAATATTACCCAAAAGGAAAATAATGCGTTTTTCAAAAGCCTATATCCCGACGACAAAAGAGTCTCCGAAAGATGCTCAACTTCCGAGTCATATCTATCTTTCCCGAGCAGGATTCGTAGCACAGGTCGCCAGCGGTCTGTATAACTTTTTGCCGTTGGGAAAACGGGTACTTCGTAAAATTGAGAACATTATTAATGAAGAGATGTCCGCGTGCGGGGCATTAGAAGTGGATTTGAGCTTTGTTACACCGGCTGAGTTATGGCAAGAGAGCGGACGGATTGAAAAATTTGGTAAAGAGTTGCTCCGTTTCCGCGATCGCAAAGACAACCTTTTTGTTCTCGGACCTACCCATGAAGAGATGATGGTAAGTATCGTCCGTAATCGTGTTACGAGCTACAAACAGCTTCCGCTCAATGTCTATCAGGTAAAAACCAAATTCCGTGACGAAGCCCGTCCGAGATTCGGGCTCATGCGTGCTCGTGAATTTGTGATGAAAGACGGTTACAGCTTCCATTCTTCGACTGAGGATTTGGATCGTGAGTTTGATGCGATGGAAGCGGCGTACAAACGCATTTTAGAGCGTTTGGGGCTTAACTTCCGCATTGTAGAAGCCGACAGCGGGGCAATCGGCGGTACGGGTTCTAAAGAGCTGATGGTATTGGCCGATAGCGGTGAAGATACGTTGGCGGTTTGTGATACCTGCGAATACGGTGCCAATGTCGAAGCGGCACGCCGCGCACCGCGCAGTGTGATCCCTGAAGCGCCACAGGCTGATTTTAACCGTTTTAAAACGCCGAATGTCAAATCGATCGAAGATTTGAGCAACTTTTTCCATGTCGATCCGTATTACACGCTTAAAGCGGTGGTAATGCGTGCCGTTTATACGGAGGGGAGCGAACCGGTATGCTTCTTTATCCGCGGATGCGATGAACTCCAAGAGGTAAAAGCCCGTAACAGTGTCGGTGCGATCGATTTGGTCGATATCAGTGAAGCTGAACTGGTCGAAATCGGTTTGGTGCCGGGCTTTATAGGACCGTTGGATCAGGATAAAATCCGTTTTGTTATGGACAATGACACCCGTAATGCTGCCTCGATGATTTGTGGAGCAAACGAAGCGGATTACCATTTCGTCGGTGTTGATCTGAGCGTTATGAATGAAGCACCGTTTGCAGATTTGGTAACCGTACAGGTGGGGGATGGATGCCCTCATTGCGGCGGTAAGATGGAACATACAAAAGGGATCGAGGTCGGACATATTTTCAAACTCGGCACGGTCTATTCCGCACCGCTGAAAGCCGAGTATCTGGATGAAAACGGCCGTTCTCAGCCGTTTATCATGGGAACCTACGGGATGGGTGTCAGCCGGCTCGTCGCTGCGGTAATCGAACAGCATCATGATGAAAAAGGGTGTATCTGGACCCATGCAACGGCTCCGTATCTGGTTAATGTTATGGTTTCGAATATAAAAGAAGAGTCCCATATGGCGTATGCGGAAGAGTTGTATGCTTCGTTGCAAAAATGCGGAATCGAGACGATTTTGGATGACCGTAAAGAGCGGTTCGGATTTAAAATGTCGGATGCAGAATTGATCGGGTTTCCGTTCACGGTTATTGTCGGTAAAGAACTTGAAAACGGTTTGGTGCAAATTATGATTCGTGCCACGCGCGAGATCATTACCGTTGAAGCGGCAAATGTCTTAGAAAAAATCC
>NZ_JAQTQR010000108.1 GCF_028712165.1 Sulfuricurvum sp.
GACTTCTAAAAACCCCCGTTCTACGGTTGGAACAATCACTGAAATTTATGACTATTTACGTCTTTTATATGCCCGTATCGGGGTTCAGCATTGCCACCTGTGCGGTAAAAAAATCTCCAAAATGTCCGCTCAGGATATCATTGATCAGGTTCTAAAGCTCCCGGATGGAGCAAAAATCGTTATTTTGGCTCCATTGATTCGGGAAAAGAAGGGTTCATTTTCCGATATTCTTGAATCTCTCCGTCACAAAGGATACGTACGTGCAATGGTCGATGGGGTTATGGTTCGTCTGGATGAAGAGATCGAGCTGTCCAAAACCAAAAAACATACACTCAAAGTGGTCATTGACCGCCTGATTATTAAAGACGATAACCATGACCGCGTGGCACAAGACGTTGAAAAAGCGCTTAAAGAGTCGTACGGTGAGGTTGAGATCGAAATCCAAAATCACGACGAAATAGGGATGGCAGAAAAGCTGATCCACTACAGCGAACACAGTGCCTGTTTTGATTGTAAAGTGAGTTTTGATCCGCTAGAGCCACTCTCGTTTTCGTTTAACTCCCCTAAAGGGGCATGCAGTGAATGTGACGGATTGGGGATACGATATGCGCTCGATTATGACAAGATCATCGATTCGGAGCTAACAGTCGAAAAAGGGGCGATCAAGATCGTTTACGGATTTAACAAAGGATATTATTTCACTTTCTTAAAAGCATTCTGCGTATCAGAAGGAATCAGTATCTCCGCTCCGTTTTATACCCTCGAAGAACATCAGAAAAAAGCGATTCTCCACGGCAGTGTTGATGAAGTGGAATTTAAATGGCAAGATCATCCGATCAAACGGGTATGGCCGGGGATCGTTCGAATTGCATACGATATCTTTAAAGATGAAAAAGATTTGGCGGATTACATGTCTGAAAAACCGTGTAATATCTGCGGGTCGCATCGTCTCAAACGCGAATCACTCGCTGTACGGGTTGCTGGAAAAGGGATCGGTGATGTGATCACGATGCCGCTCAAAGATTCGTATGCATGGTTCGCTGATCCTCAGACGTTTGATGGGCTCAGTGAGCAGAGTACGATGATTGCGGCTTCTATTTTGAATGAAATTCGAGAACGCCTTTTCTTCCTCTATGATGTGGGTCTTGGGTACCTTTCACTCAGCCGTGATGCCCGCAGTATCAGCGGAGGCGAAGCACAGCGTATCCGTATCGCCAGCCAGATCGGAAGCGGTTTGACGGGAGTCATGTATGTTTTGGATGAGCCGAGTATCGGACTGCATGAACGTGATACGCTAAAACTCATTCGCACCCTTCGTTCATTGCAGGAAAAAGGGAACACCGTTATCGTCGTAGAACATGATAAAGAGACGATTGAGAATGCCGACTATATCGTCGATATCGGTCCGGGTGCGGGAAAATTCGGCGGTAATGTTGTGTTTGCCGGAACGTTAGAAGAGATGAAAAAATCCGATACTCTCACGGCACAATACCTTTCGGGTCGGAAAAAAATCGAGTATTTTTACCGCAGAGAGCAAAAAGAGTGGATGAGCATTAAAAATGTAACATTAAACAATATTAGCGATTTAAGTGTCCAGATTCCGCTCCATAATTTCGTCTGTGTGACAGGGGTGAGCGGAAGCGGGAAAAGTTCATTGATTCTTCAAACCTTGCTTCCGGTTACGAGAGAGATACTTAACCACGCCCGCAAAATCAACCGCGTGGCAGGGGTTGAAGTGGAAGGGTTGGAAAAACTTGATAAGGTCATTTACCTCGATCAAAGTCCTATCGGACGAACACCGCGTTCAAACCCTGCCACCTATACAGGGGTTATGGATGAAATCCGTAACCTGTTTGCAAAGACCAAAGAGGCACAGATTCGCGGCTATACGGCATCACGTTTTAGCTTTAATGTAAAAGGTGGTAGATGTGAGAAATGTCAGGGGGAAGGGGAGATCAAGATCGAGATGCACTTCCTTCCGGATATTATGGTCAAATGTGATGCGTGTCACGGAAGCCGCTATAACATGCAAACCCTGCAGGTTGAATACAAAGGTAAAACTATTTCGGATGTTCTCAATATGTCGGTCGGCGAAGCGCTGGAGTTTTTTGCCCCTATTCCGAAGATCAAAGCGATTTTGCAAACATTGAGCGATGTGGGTCTCGATTACATCACTTTGGGACAGAATGCGGTAACCCTCTCAGGCGGGGAAGCGCAACGGATTAAATTGGCAAAAGAGCTAAGCCGTCGGGATACCGGAAATACTTTGTATGTTCTCGATGAACCGACAACCGGATTGCATTTTGACGACGTCAACCGTCTAACCAAAGTACTCCATAATTTTGTTGAGCTTGGAAATTCGGTTCTCGTGATCGAGCACAATCTCGATATGATCAAAAATGCCGATTACATAATCGACATGGGACCTGAGGGTGGAAGCGGCGGCGGATTGCTTGTCGCAGAAGGTGATCCCGAAAGTGTAGCCAGAGATTGGGAAAAAACAGGAAGTTTTACCGGAAAATATTTGGCTCTTGAATTAAGTAGGGTATAATAACTTCAATAGCTTTTGTAGAGGATTATGAATGAAGAGCTCAATAATAAACAGTATTAAATCTTTGCCTCCATTGCCGAAAACGGTAATCGATATGCAGCGTGTGTGTAATGACCCCAACTCTTCGATTCACGATTTAGTAAAAACGGTCGAAACCGATCCGATGATTGTGGCAAACTTGCTCAAAGCCGCTAACTCGCCGTTGTACAGTTTTCGTCGTGAAATTAATAATGTAGGTCAAGCGGTTTCTTTATTCGGGATGAGTATGACCCGTTCTATCGGGATCGGAAATTCGGTTCGCAAGCTCCTTAATGTGGATATGGAGCCTTATGGCGTAAGTTCGGAACATTTTGCGGAGATATCATCGATGCAGGCAGCTTTGATGCATGCATGGTATATGAAGATTGATCGCGCTAAAGCAGACAAACTGTTTTTGGCCGCATTTTTGCAAGAGACCGGAAAAATCATTATTGCCAGCGATGTGATCCAAGAAGATTTGGCCACCAATTTTAAAGCCGACGTTACAACAGCCATCGATATTGCAAGTGTCGAGCGCTCGTATGTCCAAGAGACGACGGCGTCGGTTACAGCTGCTATCTTTACCCACTGGAATTTTGACAGAGACTTTGTCGAGATGATCGAATATTCGGATACTCCTGATCAAGCCCCGGAAGAGGTAAAAGAGTTTTCAACCGCACTTCATATTATCAAAACGATTGTTCCGATCAACGATCCTTTCGGAGAACACGGGATTGCATTCGGACTTAAAAAAGCTGAAGCCGCCGGATACGATGTGACCAAACTTCAAGCGGCGATTGATTCGATTCTTGAAAAAACCCGCGCCATATAAAGGCGTAGGATGGCTCAACAAACCGTTACAGTAATTGATACATTTGGATTTTTTTTCCGCAGTTTTTACGCACTTCCTCCACTAAAAAACAAACAGGGTTTTCCAACCGGCCTTTTGACCGGATTTATCAATTTTATTGCTTCGCTGCATAAAGACCACAGCAGTGATTATCTCATTTTCGCTCTCGATGCGAAAGGTCCAAGTTTCCGTTCCGAGATTGATCCTCAGTACAAAGCCAACCGTTCTCCCGCACCGGAAGAGCTGATTATGCAGCTTCCGATAGCGATAGAATGGATTGATAAGATGGGATATAAATCGCTCATGCAAAGCGGATACGAAGCGGACGATATGATCGCTTCGGTGGTTCGACATGCCCGTGCTCAAGGACACATCGTTCGTGTCGTTTCACACGATAAAGACCTCTATCAGCTTATCGAAGACGATGTTGTCGTTCTCGTCGATGCGATCAGTAAAAAAGTGATGAACGAACGTCATTGTGATGAAAAATACGGGGTTCATCCGAGACAGTTTATCGACTATCAAGCCCTTATCGGTGATACGGCTGATAATGTCCCCGGCGTTAAAGGGATCGGGAAAGTAACGGCGCAAAAGCTTCTTAGTCAGTTTGGTACACTCGATGAAATGTATCGTCGTCTTGATGAAGTGACACCGCCTCGTATTCGCGGATTGTTGGAAACCTATCGGGATGATGCGTTTCGTTCACGTGAGCTAGTCAGTTTGCGGGATAACGTATTTGAATCACTTGATTTCAGTGAATTTGCGATGCATTTTGACAATCCGTTCTTACCAATTTATGATGATTTGGTTCATTACGAGATGAATGCCGTCCTCCGAACCTTAAAAGCCAAAGCGCTGTTTGAAGAATCACAAGGGACACCTTCACCGCGAGTAGCAGAAATAAAACCTCTTGATCTCCCGAAATGTGACAATCCTGAAGGGTGCACGATGTTGATCGATACCGACGAAGCGCTGGAACGTATCATTGCTTCGATCCCTCAGGATGCAATGGTCGCGTTTGATACTGAAACGACGGGGTTGGATGCTACAAAAGATCATTTGGTCGGTTTTAGTTTTAGCAGTGACGGCAAAACAGGCTATTACGTCCCCTTGGCACACAGTTATCTGGGAGTAGGGGGACAAGTCAGTCATGATGGTGCGAAGAGAGCGATCACAGCGATTTTTGAGCGTCGTGTCATAGGCCATAATATCAAATTTGATCTCCATTTTGTGACCCGATTTTTAGGGGTCGATCGTCTCAATATTTATGCCGATTCTATGGTGATGGCATGGCTTACCGATTCGGCACGCTCGTTAGCGATGGATAACCTATCCCAATCACTTTTACATCATGAAATGATCCATTTTAAAGATACGGTCAAAAAAGGGGAAAACTTTGCATCGGTCGCGATCGAAGACGCGTGTAAATACGCGGGGGAAGATGCCTATATTACGTATCGTTTGTATGAAGTCCTTCGCGAACAGCTCCTTTTAAAAGGGGGGCAAGAAGCGTTGGATGAAGCGTTTAATATCGAATTCCCTTTTACCCTGACATTGCTTGGGATGGAGCGCGAGGGGATTGCAGTCGATACTGCGGTATTGGAGCAGTTTAAAAAAGAGGTGGCATTAGAAATTGCTACATTAACAGAGCAAATCCACAACGCGTGCGGCACGGTATTCAACCTCAATTCCCCTAAACAACTTGGGGTAATCTTGTTTGAAACATTGGGTCTGGCACACGGTAAGAAAACGAAAACGGGTTACAGCACGGATGAACAGGTTTTAGAAGGACTTAAAGACGAGCATCCGGTTATACCGATGCTGCTTCAATACCGTGAGTATCATAAGCTCTATTCGACCTACATCGAACCGTTGATCGCGTTGGCGCAAAATGATCCTTCGTCGCGTATTTATACGTCGTTTGTTCAAACGGGAACGGCGACGGGACGGCTCAGTTCCAAAAATCCAAATCTCCAAAACATTCCGGTCAAAACGGCATTGGGGATGCGTATCCGTGAAGCGTTCGTTGCCCCTAAGGGCAAAAAACTGATCGGGATCGACTATTCTCAGATCGAGCTTCGTCTCCTCGCTCATTTCAGCAATGACACCGTATTGGTGAATGCCTTTAACGAGGGGCATGATATCCATATGCAAACGGCAATCGCGTTGTTCGGTGAGGAAGATGCACCACGTAAGCGTAACATCGCGAAAACGGTCAATTTTGGTCTGTTGTACGGAATGGGACAAAAGAAACTCTCCGATACATTGGGGATTACAACGAAAGAAGCCAAAGAGATTATCGAGCGCTATTTCGAGACATTTCCGAGTGTCAAAGGATATTTTAGCGGTATTGTCGAGCAGGCCAAAGAGATGGGCTATGTCGAGACACTCTTGCACCGTCGCCGCTATTTTGATTTCGGCAGTGCAACACCGATGCTCAAGGCGGCGTATGAGCGAGAGTCGGTCAATACCGTATTCCAAGGTTCAGCATCCGATCTCATCAAACTCTCGATGAACAAGATCGACGCGATGATCCGAA
>NZ_JAQTQR010000046.1 GCF_028712165.1 Sulfuricurvum sp.
GGCAGAAGCATTGTCAGTTTTTCGGCTAGATAATCGCATTTCGCACGATAGATGGTTCTGATGTTCGGCAAATGTTCCTCAAACGCTCCGGATGCCCAAAACGTGTCGGCAATCATTTGCGAGAGGGTAGATGTATGCAGGTCTGAGCGCTCTTTGAGTGCCAAAATCGGCTGAAGCAGCGCCGTATCTCCACGAATCCATCCCAGTCTCAATCCCGGGGCCAAGATCTTTGAAAATGACCCTACATGAAGCGAATGCTCCGGTGCGAACAATGAGAGCATCGGTAACCTCTCCCCAAAATAGAGTTCCATATAGGCTCCGTCCTCTACGATAATACCGTTGTGACGGATGGCGGTTTGCGCGATCTTTTTTCGCTCTTCGATACTGTAGCTGTATCCTGTCGGATTTTGAAAATCGCACATGATGTAGGCTCGTTTCGTTTTTTCAAAAAAAGATTCAAACTCTTCGGCGTTTTGCAGCGTATAGGGATACAACGGACATCCATTTGCATTGAAAGCATTCAACGCCCCTAAATACGCGGGAGATTCAACTACCGTCCCTTCTTTAAAATAAACACGGCTGATGAGATCGAGCGCCTGCTGTGCCCCCGTCGTGATGAGAATGTTATCTCTCGATGTTTCCAGTCCCAATGCGGTGTAATAGGCTGCCAGCTTGTCCCGTAATCCATTGATCCCCGCACTAAAGGAGTATTGCAGAGATTTAGGATCAGACAAAACACTCTGAGCCGAAGCGGCGATAGCCTGCATCGGAAACAGATTTTCATCGGGCAATCCTCCCGCGAATGAGATGGTATCCGTATCGATAACTTCCAAAATTTCTCGGATAAATGAGCGTTTCACGGTCACTCCTTTTTTTGATGACAGTTTAGAGAAAAACAAAAAGTTATTCTTTATCCATTTACTCATAATAATTATCCAAAATATGCATTTTTATTATCTGTTTATGATATTATTGCGGTATGAAGCGTGAAACGAAAAACCAAAGAGCCGATATCGTCAACAGTGTTCTCTCTTATATCTACCTCTATATCGATACCGATCTCAACGTTGCCGAATTGGCACACATGAACGCGCTGAGCCCTCATCATCTCCACCGGATTTTTAAAGAAGAGACGGGAAGAAATTTGTTTGAAACTATCAAATCGATACGTCTGCAAAAAGCGGCGAGTCTCTTGCTGACCAACAAATACGCGACGATATCGCAGATTGCGCGTATGTGCGGATACAGCTCTCAAACCTCTTTTATAAAAGCGTTTAAAGAGCGGTTCGATACGACGCCGAAAGTATGGAAAAACGGTGCGTATCTCCTCTATTCCAAAAAGAATATCGAAAGTTCCAAAAGTGCCAGCGCGTCCAATAGGGATTTCGCCGGGACAATACCGAAAATCGTAAAAACATCTCCGATACGGGCGGCGTACATCCGCCATAGCGGATACGATATATCCATCAAAAACAGCTGGAACCGACTTTATGCATGGAGCTTGGAAAACGGTATTTCAGAGAATGCACGACAAATCGGGTTCCATCATGACAACCCGACGATTACTCCGCTCAGCGAATGTGCCTACATCGCCGCCATCGAGATCGACAAGGATATCCAGCCGCACGGCACGGTTGCTTATTTTGAAATCCCTTCATCATTATGTGCGGTTTTTAGCATAAGCGGAAAATACGGGGATGTTTTGCGGTTTATGCAGTATGTATATCAGATATGGCTGCCCGGCAGCGGTTTCGAAGCCAAAACACTTCCCCCATATGCGATCTATCGAAAAAATCATTTTTTAAATGATACGGGTGAGTTTGATCTGGAATTTTATCTCCCGATCAGTGTATTATGAGCAATTGAATCGATCACACACTATGACTCCCCTGAAATAAATAATGTAACTGCGATCAACACTTGAAACAGCTTCCAATAAAGATATACAATAAACAATAAAAGTATTAATCAAAAGGCGACAGCAGAGATGGAAACTAAAGAATCGAAATTTTTTACATCGCTTTCATTAATCATTGTAGCTGCTTTGACTCTGTTAGCTTTTATTGCTCTTTTCATCTATTCAAACTTTGAAGAGCGAGAAAGTAAAGAGATGCAAAACACCTATCACGCGGAGATCAAAAAAATAGAGAATTATCTGAATGAAGGAAACTGTACCCAAGCCTATTTAGAATACGAGCAGGCTAAAGTAATACGTCACACTATAGATAAGAGGGGACTTTATTACAGTTTTAATACTCATACTGCAGAGGCACACTCTCTGGAAATTGCCGAGTGCTTTGCACAAAAGAAAGAGTTTGATAAAGCCGTCTCTATACTCGATAGAGAAGGAGGACGCGGTCCCGATTATTTTTTAAGAGCATCTGCAGTCTACAGGAGTGCAGGGGAATTAAAAAAAGCACAAGAGGCACAATCAAAAGCGGAAAACTTTTGATCTTTTTTACAACGTATCATCATACATCATGATGATAATGTTCTAACACCCGTTTGTACTCTTCATAGACTTGCGCTGGTGTTTGTGAGTTTTTATACATTTTTAGAATTTGGCGAATGAAATCGAGTGGATACTCGATAGATAGCCCAGCGTTACGCTCATAAATTTTGGTTAATGTTTCGTACATTCCCTCATAAACCTCCGGTTCTTCTTTTTTTAGACGCTGGAGGTTTTCTTCGGCCTGAAGCAGCTTTGCATCGTTAAACTCTCCACGCTCATTGATCGTTTTGCGAAGTTCAACATATTCTTTCAAGTTTTTGCGGTTTAGGATGTAATCGGTAAACAATTCTATGAGTGACATTTCTGCTCCTTTATTCATTTTAGTAATTCTACGCTTTAAGTATAGCGACAGTGTAGCATGAAAAAAAATAAAATATTTTAAACTCCGAAAATCTTCTTCGCCCGTTCCAAATCTTCCACCGTATCGATCCCGAATCCGCTGCTCGCTACTTTTACCATCGAGATTTTTTTGCCGTGGTAGAGGGCGCGGAGCTGTTCGAGTTTTTCGATGTCTTCGAGCGGTGCTTCACCGAGGGCACAGAAATCGTGGAGCGATTTTTTCGTAAATCCGTAGATGCCGATATGACCGAAATACGATGCTTCTCCGCTCCGGTTAAACGGAATAGGGCTGCGGGAAAAATAGATCGCATTATGATTCACATCGGTAATCACTTTTACGAGGTTGGCATCATCGGCTGACTCGGTATTGATTGCATTGTAGCAGCTCGCCATGATAAATGGTTCGTCTTGGATTTTGAGATAGTTGAGACGCTTGATGAGGAGGGTTAAGACTTCTGTTTCGATAAACGGTTCATCCGCTTGTACATTGATGATGAGTTCATCGTCGGGAACGTCGATGATCTGGGCGCACTCATTGATACGGTCGGTTCCGCTTTTATGAGTGGTAGAAGTGAGGCGCGCTTCGACGCCATGAGCGGCACAGATTGCGAGGATTTTTTCATCGTCACACGCAACGACGACACGGTCGATAGACTCGACCCGTTTGGCGGTGCGGATCACCATCGGCAAACCGCCGATATCGGCGAGAACTTTTTCGGGAAAGCGGGTTGAGGCGAGACGGGCAGGGATGATAATCATAGTTAAACCTGATATGAAGTGATATAATTGTTGAATTATATCCCAAAGGGTGAAAGATTGGGTGGTTTGATGTGAAAAGGAAGATTTATCGATGAGCTATAAACCGCCTTATACGATCAGCGAGAAGTCTCTTAATCTTGTCATTGAAATTACCAACCTTATTGCAAAAGTGGATGCTAATCGTAAAAGCGATGTCCAGCTTAGAAAAAAGAACCGTATTAAAACGATTGTGGGAACTCTTGCTATAGAGGGAAATACGTTGGAAGTCAAACAGGTAACGGCTTTGTTAGAAGGACAAAGGGTTATGGGATCTCCTAAAGAGATCCAAGAAGTTAAATCGGCTTTGGATGCATATGAACAGATGGAACACCTCAACCCTTATGTGCTCGATGATCTACTTAAAGCACATGGGGTAATGATGAATGCCCTTGTTGTCGATGCGGGACATTTTAGGGCGGTAAAGGTTGCGGTAAAAGGGGATGATGTGATCCACGTCGCGCCGCCACCGTCGCAAGTACCTACTCTGATGGATCAGCTTTTTGGATGGTTAAAAGGCTCAACAATCAATCCGCTGATTTCAAGTGCGGTATTTCATTACGAATTTGAGTTTATACATCCATTTAGTGACGGTAATGGACGGATGGGACGATTCTGGCAGACATTGATCCTTAGTCATTATCACCCTTCATTTGCGTTTTTCCCTATCGAAAGTATCATCAAAGAGCGCCAAGAAACCTACTACAAGACATTATCAGCGTGTGATGCAGAGGGTGATAGTACACGCTTTATCGAGTTTATATTGGAATGTATTTTAGTAGCCGTTAGTTCGGTGATAAGTTCGGAAAAAAGTTCGGAGAACACCGACAAAGCCATCCTCCGTTATCTGTCAAAATATCCTAAAGCGACGATCCGAACACTCGCGGATGAACTGGATTTAAGTACCAGAGCCATAGAAAAACAGCTTGCCAATCTCAAAAAAGAGGGTAGATTACAACGTATTGGAAGTGCGAGAAAAGGGTCATGGGAAGTGATGTGATGAAACAAATACTATTTACAATTACTAAAAAAGGGTTCTAAATGCTCCTTTATCAGCCCGAAGATGGCTATTGTTACAACAGTGATTCGATACTGCTGTACGGATTTATCTCCCGATATGCTCCAAAAGGGAAAGTGCTCGACGTCGGTGCGGGGAGCGGGATCGTGGGGCTGTTGGTCGGGCGCGATTTTCCGGAAGTGACACTCGAAGCGGTTGAAAAACAGCCTCTGTACGCCGAATTTGCCCGTCGAAATGCACAGATTAACAAAATCGGATATACCCTGCATGAGGGGGATTTTTTGGAACTCGGAAATCATGGGAGCTATGACTGGATCGTTTCTAACCCTCCGTTTTATCATGAGAATGTTTCCCGTTCCGAAAACCCGATTCTCCATCAGGCGCGCTATAACGTCCATTTGCCGATCGAGCCGTTTATAACGAAAATATCAAAGCTTCTCAAATCCAGCGGCGAAGCGGCGATTTGCTACGATGCGCGTCAATTTGTACAGCTTTGCAGTGCATGTGAACGTGCAGGATTAAGAGTCGTTGAGGTACAATTCGTCCATTCAAAAGAGGATCGTCCCAGTACGTTGGTGATGATGTATCTTAAAAAAAACAGCAAGTCGTCACTTACTATATTACCGCCGCTCATAACACAGGCAAATGGTGAGTACACTTCCGCCGTAGCGGCAATTTACAACAAAGCAAAGGCACACAGTATAAAATGTCCGATTACATGACTCAAGAAGGATTCACTTATGCGTTTGATCCGAGTGCCTGCGCCAAATGCGGCGGAAACTGCTGTACGGGTGAAAGCGGAAACATATTTGTATCCGTTACGGAGATAGCCGCTATCGCAAAGCTTTTGGAAATGGATGAAGGTGAGTTTCGCCGCACGTATCTGCGCAAAGAGGGCTTTCGGTTTTCAATCAAAGAGAAAAAGATTAACGGCTCGTTTGACTGCGCGTTTTTTGATCGTTCACTAAACGGGTGTAGTATCTATACTGCAAGACCGCTACAGTGTCGAACTTTCCCCTTTTGGGACTATTTCCGCCACCGTATCGATGAACTTAAAGCTGAATGTCCGGGGATTATCCATGATTAAATTAGTACTCTCTTTATTAGTGCTCGCAGGTGTTGCGGGCGCAGCTGCCAAAACGGTAACGAATCCGAATTATTTGGAAGATACGTTTACCCTCTATGCTCTTGATGCACAGGTACGTCAAAAATACAATAATGCATCCGAATATTTTGCCGAACTCTACAAAGAGACCTCCAAAAAAGAGTATTTGTATCAATCACTACGAATGCTTGAACAAGCAGGGGATACGAAGACACTCGCCAAAAAAACGGCGAGTGCTTTGGCCAAATTCCCGGATGACGTAACACTGAAACGATTTGAGATTATCGGATTGCTCAAAGGGGGAAGTTTTGGAGAAGCGTCGCAAAAAGGGCTGCTTCTCAGTAATAAAACCCAAAAAGCTTCCGACTATCTTCTCTATGGTGAAGCTCGATTAAAACTGGGGGATTATCAGGGGACGGTAGATGCGTTGAAAAAAGCGTATGCACAGACGTATGATGATACAACGGCGGAACGAATTGCCCTTATCGAGTATACGCAGCTTGGAGAAAAGCCCGAAGCGATCATGTTTTTAAAAGAGCACATAAGTGCTCACGGAAACAGCAAAATAGTCGGTAAACGTTTGGCGAGCTTGTATGCCGACAGCGGTAAATTCGATGAGGCGGCTCAGATGTATGAGCAAACGTACGATATCGATTCGGATCCTGTCGTTGCCCAAGAAGCGGTTAAAATCTATGCCTATCAGCAAGATCTATCCAAAATGAGCACTATGCTCGAAAAATCCCATATCAACGATCCTCTGTTATTGGATATTTACGTTAGAACCAAACTTTTCGATAAAGCTTCACCGCTGGCTCAAAAATTGTATGAACATGACGGAAACCCGCTTTATTTGGCGCAAAGTTCTGTCTATATGTATGAAGCGGCGAAAAATAAAGATGACAAGGTAATGATTGACAGTGTAGTCGACGGGCTGAAAAAGGCAACGAAAGATTTGGATGATCCGTTGTATCTGAACTATTTGGGCTATTTGATGATCGATCATGATCTCAATATCACCGAGGGGATGGAATACGTCAAGCGGGCACTTGAAAAACAGCCCGATTCGCCGTTTTACATCGATTCGCTTGCATGGGGAAATTATAAACTGGGCGAATGTGCCGAAGCGTTGCGTTTGATGAAACAGGTCGAATCGATGATCGGAACCGAAGAGGATGAGGTCAAAGACCATATAAAAGCGATTGAAGCGTGTAAACCCAAGGAGAAAAATAAATGATTTTAGATGACATCATTAAAAAAACCAAAGAAGATTTAAAAGAGCGCGAAGCCAAGTTCAGTATGGATTGGCTGGGACGCTCCCTCGCATTTAACGCCCGAGCTCCTCGTGATGTACGCCCTTTTTTAACCTCTACCCCCGAAGAGCCGTACCGTATTATCTCGGAAGTTAAAAAAGCGTCTCCGTCCAAAGGGGTGATCCGTGAAGATTTTGATCCGGTTGGCATTGCACAGGCATATGAGCGCGGGGGAGCGAATGCGATTTCGATCCTCACCGAGCCGCACTTTTTTCAGGGTAATCTCGATTATCTCGCGGAGATCCGACGTTATGTGAGTATCCCGCTGTTGCGCAAAGATTTTATCGTTTCCAAATATCAGCTTCTCGAAGCGCTTGTGTACGGTGCGGATTTTGTCCTCCTTATCGCTGCGGCACTCTCTACGAGCGAGCTCAAAGAACTGTTAAACTACACACGCCATTTGGGGATGGAAGCATTGGTAGAGATTCACGACAAATCCGAACTCACCAAAGCGATCACAGCAGGTGCGGATATCATCGGGATCAATCACCGCAACCTCCAAACGTTCGATATGAATATGAATCTGAGCTATGACTTGATCCCTCTTATCCCCAACGGAAAGATCATTGTGGCCGAAAGCGGTATTTATGAACACGGTCAACTCGAGGATTTGAACAAAGCAGGGGTCGATGCTTTCTTGGTCGGTGAATCGCTGATGCGTCAAGACGATGTAGAAATGGCACTGAAAACACTCAAAAACGGATAAATACGCTATTTGCTACTTTTTTAAGCAACCCTTGAGAATACTTTAGGATATGATTAACTTAGTCCTAATAATCAAGGGGTGCCGATGATTGAACCAGTGTGTCCGGAATTACAAAAGTTTTATGATATCTTCGATAGCGTAGATCAGACGAAAGTCTCCGAGTTTAAAGACTTTTTAGAAGCCAATGCGGTGAATTTTAACCTCTTTAAAGAGGGAAATTTTATTGAACGTTCTTTCCCCTTTGATGTCATACCCCGCATCATCCCCAAATCTGAATTTGATGAATTGGAAGCCGGTATTATTCAGCGGGTAAAAGCGTTGAATGCCTTTTTAAATGATATTTACAACGACCAAAAGATTGTAAAAGACGGAGTCGTTCCACGCGAGTATGTCGATTCGGCAAAAGCGTTTTTGCCGGAATTTATGGGTGTAAACCCTCCTAAAGGGGTTCGTACCCATATCAGCGGTATCGATTTGGTCAAAGATGCCGTAAGCGGCAAGTGGGTTATCCTCGAAGACAACCTCAGGGTTCCCAGCGGTGTAAGTTATCCGCTGACTATCCGAAGGGCATTTCGACATACCTATCCGGAATTTTTTGAATCGATGAAAATCTCGAAAATCAAACATTACGGTGATGAACTCAAAGCGGCAATGGATTATGTCAATACGGGAGGACTCAATGTGGTTCTTACTCCCGGTCGTTACAATTCAGCTTATTATGAGCACAGCTACCTCGCCAAAATTACCGGTGCGACACTCGCATTGGGTGACGATTTGATCGTTGAAAACGATGAAGTCTATTTATGTGCGTACAACGGTGAAAAACTCCGTGTCGGAGCCATTTACCGGCGTCTTGATGATGATTTCCTCGATCCCGAAGCATTTGAGCCGGACAGTTTGATCGGGGTAAAAGGGATTACAAAAGCCTACCGTGCAGGGAACGTTGCCATCATGAACAGTATCGGAAACGGTGTTGCGGATGATAAAGGGATCTATTATTTCGTTCCTGAGATGGTCAAATATTATTTGAACGAAGAACCGATTCTCTCGAATGCACCGACGTATTTGCCGTATTATGAAAAAGATCGCGAATATGTTCTGGCCAATATTGATAAACTGGTCATCAAAGATGTTGCCGAAGCAGGCGGATATGGCGTATTGTTCGGAAATCGTTTGAGCCCTGAAAAACGGGCTGAAATTATTGAGATGATTTTGGCAGAACCGCGTCGTTGGATTGCCCAAGAGGTGATCGAGTTTTACGATTTGCCGTGTATGATGGAGGGTGAAATCCTCCCTCGTAAAGCCGATTTGCGGGCATATGTCATATATGGAGAAAAAGTGACCGTCAGTATGGGCGGGCTTACCCGTTATGCGATGGAAGAGGGAAATTATCTCGTCAACTCCTCTCAGGGAGGCGGATTTAAAGATACATGGGTGGTAGAGTTATGATCAACGGTGCAGCTATTTCCGTTAATACGGCGCAACATTTATACTGGTTCGGCCGGTATGTACAGCGGGTTCAAACCATGCTGGTTGAAATGCTTGAGTGCTATGATCACGTTATCGACCGGGATTTTGAGTACGGCAATAAATTTTTTGAAAAATTGGGGATACAGGCGGAATATAAAAACGGTCTTGATTTCCTCAATGTAGGTGTCTACGGTGCCCATCAAGGGAGCATTGAATCGATTATTAAAATGGCGCGTGAAAATGCCATCGAAACACGACATCTTTTGGATGAACGGGGATTTGCTACGCTCAACAAAATTTACAACCATCTTTCCGAAGGACGTAACCGCGCAGCCATCAGCCCGACCCACTTGGAAGAGATTGTTGATAACTGCAGTTTGATTTTGGGTATTTTTTCTTCCGAACTCGATCGTACCCGAGCCTATCAGCTGATCCGCTTTGGACAGCAGATTGAACGTTTTGATTTGATCTTACGTTTGTACGGAGAGATCGAAATGGTGACGGCAGATATTGACGTGGTCAATAACATTGCGCGGCAGTTAAACCGTCATTATCGTCCTATCAATGTGACGACGTCGGATATTCCGAAATTTCTTGTGTTTTTAAACGGCGTTGTTGATCGGGTTATTCATAATAAAGGATGTGTCCCCGGATCGTCTCAATCGCAAAGTTCATAGGAGAATATGTGGGTGTTATAGAAGAAGTTTTCTCAATCGACCTGCCCGTAGGGGAACAATTTCGTATTCAGAGGTGCCGATATACCCCTCAACGGGGTGAAGCACTAAAGAGAATATCCATTGTCAGCGGAATTCACGGGGATGAATTAGAGGGGCAGTATGTCTGTTTTCTATTGGGAGAATGGCTTCGAGCCAATCCGGATAAGATTAAAGCAACGATTGATATCTATCCTGCTATTAACTCTTTGGGGCTCGATAGTATCACCCGTTCCGTTCCGTTTTACGAAGTCGATTTGAACCGTGTTTTTCCTGGAAGTAATAATGATTTCCTCCCTGCTCAGATCGCCTATGGGGTTGTCAGTGCTATGAAAGGGTCGGAAATTGCAATCGATATCCATTCCAGCAACATCTTTTTACGTGAAATTCCGCAAGTGCGGATTGCCAAATCTCAGGAAAAAACCCTTGTACCGTTAGCCAATAAACTCAATATCGATTTCGTATGGGTTCATGATGCGGTAACGGTTTTAGAGTCTACATTTGCCCATGCGATGAATACGCTGGGGACAAAGACACTGGTAGTGGAGATGGGTGTGGGGATGCGTCTTGGTAAAACCTATGGCCATCAACTGCTGGATGGGCTTTTGAACCTTATGGCGTGTGAAGGCTTTTTGGATATTGAACCGTTGGATGTTCGGATGCCGATACAGTCGCATGTGGGTGAGGTAGCCTATCTCAATGCATCATACCCCGGATTGTTTGTCCCTTCGATTGAGCATTGCCAAATGATTGAAAAAGGTTCGGTTGTAGGACATATTGTCGATCCTTTGAGCGGACAAGTGCTCGATGAAGTGATAGCGCCTATCGGAGGGATACTCTTTACCCTCAGAGCGTATCCCATTGTGTATGAAGGCTCATTGGTCGGACGAATTTTTGGAGCGAATGAATGAAACGACTAGAGATACTCAATTTTAAGTCACCTAACCGTGCTCCATTGATCGTTGAAGGGTTTTTATTCGGTGAGGATACCAAAGGGCCTTCGGTTGCCATTGTCGGTGCCATGAGCGGGGATCATATCAATCAGCTCTACGTCGCTTCACGCCTTGTCGATTTTCTCCGTCAAAAAGAGGAAGAGGGGAAAATTACGGGCAAGATTTTGGTGATTCCCGCCGTAAATACCTATGCATTGAATATGGGACAGCCGTTTTGGCCATTGGATAAAACTGATATCAATATGATGTTTCCGGGATATGCGCAGGGAGAAACGACGCAGCGGATCGCCGCAAAACTGTTTGAATCGCTTCAGGGATATGATTTCGGGATCATTTTGGAAGGGCGTCGTGATCAGGGGATGTGTCTGCCGTATGTAAAACTGATCAAAAGCGGATATGAAGATCTCGAAGCAGCAAAAGATATGGGGATGCGTTTTATCCATTATCGCGATTACAGCCCTATCGAGACGGTAATGCTGCAGTATAACTGGCAATTATGGGGAAGCAAGGCTCTCTCTTTGGTCTTTGGTAAAAACGGAGCCATCGATCAGCGCAGCAGCGGCGAAGTTCACGGAGCGCTGGTACGGTTTATGGCGAAGCGTAAGATCTTGGAGACATCGGTATTTGACGGCTTTTCGAGCAATGTTATCGGGCCTGATCATATTACCCTGTTAAAAGCATCGCACGCAGGTATTTTTGATTCGTTGGTTACGTGCGGCGATACAATCGAAAAAGGGGATATGCTAGGACGGATTACGGATGCGTTGACCGGCAAAAAATTGGAAAAAATTATTGCCCCTTCCGCAGGAGTCCTGACATGTCAATATTCCCATCCGTTGATTTTTCAAAATTCGATCGCATTTAGGATTGCATCTGTAAACTAAACACTATTTGCATCCGATTTGTTTTTAAAGTTCCATGATATAATCATTTAATTTTATATCTGGGGCATTCAAGATGCAGTCGTATACTACCTATAAACAGCTTATAGCAAAAACAGTTATCCTCTCTTTGCTAAGCAGTTTAGCGATTGCATTTTTATACGGTATGTACATTAAAAAGCGGGCGATAGACGATCTTGCCCGGACCGATGCCCGCAAAACAAGTCGGATGGCTTTTGAAGCACTTTATTCTGCAATGGAAAAAGGGTGGAGCAAACAAGACTTAAATGCGATTATCCTCAGACTCAATAATGTTGAACCGCAGATGCGTATCAATGCCTATCGCAGTCCTATCGTAGCATCCCTGTTCGGTGAGATTCCTAATGATAAAAAGATTCGAGAGCAGGATCCGTTTGTCATGAAGGCGATGAAGGGTGAAGAGATTCTGACCGGGGATGAAGAGATCCGCTATCTGTATCCGATTGTCGTTAAACAACAATGTATTACCTGTCACACGAATGCTCATGTCGGGGAAATTAACGGTGTGATTGATGTCCGTTTCCCGGTTGAAAACCTCAAAATATCACTTTCAACGATGATCAACTCTTTTATCATCTTTTTTATCTTCTTTACGATCGTCATTTTTGCAATACTCTATTTTCGTTTGAATGCGTTACTAGTCCAGCCGTTAAAAGAGTTTATTACACTGATCCAAGAGATCATCAGTAAAAATGATATGGCCAAAAGAGTAAGTCTCAAGACGAAAATATTGGAAGTCAAAAATATCGAAAACTATTTCAATAAAATGCTCGATTCGATCCAGGATTACTATGAAAAACTTCAAGAGCTCTCCGATCGGGATTATTTGACAGGACTTTACAACCGCCGTAAATTTGAAGAATTTCTAAGCTATGAAATTAAACGCTCTATACGTCATCACCACAAATTTACCATTTTGATGATTGATCTGGATAATTTTAAATACATCAATGATACCTATGGGCATGCATCGGGAGATTTGGTGCTCAAAGAGGTGACGGAAATATTTGCTACCAATCTTCGCAATGCCGATATATTAGCCCGGTTGGGGGGAGATGAATTTGCGGTTCTTTTACCGGAGACGCCGTATGAAAACGGATATACCGTTGTTGAAAAACTCCGATCGCGATTGGAAGCGACACCTATCTCTTTGATGTTCGATCAGATTACTTTGACAGCGAGTTTCGGGATAGCGGAATATCCGGAACAGGGGGAGAATATTGAATCGCTTCTTACCGGATCGGATTTGGCAATGTACAAAGCCAAACGTTCAGGGAAAAATACGATTGCCCGAGCAGATCAAAGTGACCAGGAGATGGCAGCTGAGATTCAGAAAAAAGGCGAATTCTTACGCCGTGCGATAGATGAAGATCGTATCGAACCGTTTATACAGCCTATTTATAACGTACAAACCGGAGAGCTATTTGGGTATGAAGTTTTAGCCCGCATACGTGACGGGAAACGCTATATAGCAGCAGGACAGTTTATCGAAGTGGCAGAGAGTTTAGGGTTTGCCGCTAAAATTGATGAGATCATTTTGACAAAAGGGCTCCGTTTGCGTGAAGAAAAAAGGTGGTGGGATAGACGATTCTTCTTTAATCTCTCAACCAAGAGCCTTTTCGGAGGCGAATACGTTGATCTGATCCGCTCTCATTATGAACGTAATCCGGGTGCTTCGGACAATACAGGAATTACCATCGAAATTTTAGAGAGGGAAGCAATCCATAATGTGAACGGTTTGATGGAGATTATCGAATCAATGAAAAAAATAGGGATCAGTTTTGCATTGGATGATTTCGGATCAGGCTTCTCATCATTCGTATACCTCAAATATTTTGATACGGATTTCGTCAAAATCGACGGAGAATTTGTAAAAAATATCGCGGTCAATGAAAAAGACCGTATTTTTGTCAAACATATCAACCAAATTGCACAGGAATTCGGTAAACAAACCGTTGCCGAATATGTCGAGGATGAAGAGACGCTTGAAATTCTAAAAGAAATCGGAGTGGATTATGCGCAAGGGTACCATTTCGGTCGCCCGAAATTGCTGGAATAACCGCTCAGAAAGATTACTCAACGCGATTTCGGCCGTTTTGTTTGGCTAGATAGAGTTTTGCGTCAACGGCATGGACGTATTTTTGAATGGTCTCTTTTGTCACAAAGGTGAGATCATTGCTGTCAATTTCAAACACGCCGATACTCACCGTGTAGGAAATACGAGAACTATCGTATGTAAGTTCATGTGCTGATGCCGTCTGAGTGATTGTTTCAGCGATTGAATGTGCCTCTTTGTACGTTGTTGAGGGGAGGAGAATTAAAAACTCTTCTCCTCCGAAGCGGAAAATAAAGTCGGATTTACGCAACGTTTGTTGTAATGTAGCTGCAAAATCTTTGATCACTTCATCTCCGGCGAGATGGCCGAAACGATCATTGACTGCTTTGAAATGGTCCAGATCACACATGATCATGGTTGATTTTGTCTCAGTTGCTTTGGCAATTTCAATCTGACTTATCATGATTTTTTCAAACAGCCGTCGTCCGAGAAGTCCGGTCAACGGATCTTTCGTATATTCTCCGATGATCAGCATATCGTTGATAATGGCGATTTCATTGCCGATTTCCAAGGATGTGTAATCCAGATGAATCAGAAGTTGAATCAGATTTCTATGATCGAGCGTACCGGAAGAATGGTGTTGCATAATATTCGAAGCCAGCTCGTGCAGCGAGATATGGAGCCGTTGAATGTCATGAAAATGGCTCGTGTTGGAAAGATAAGGAAGAGAAGGGTTATGGAGCCATTGTCCGAACGAGCATTGAGTATGATCGAGTTCACAACTGCTCCCTTCGCGTTCTGTCCCTTGAAGCTTGGCAATCAGTACGAGCATCCATTCCAAATGGTGCTGATAATGGATCATCAAATGTTTTTCGATTAAATGGGAGAGATGCGAAAGCCGGAGATGATTCTTAGTTGCCAGCTTACGCAGAATCTGTTGATAATATTCTTCGGATATTCGGTGCTCTAGTGCGGTGAAGTGCTCATTAGCATAGGAAACGGAAGAACATTTCCCCTCGGATGCCAAAAGACCCAATATTTCTCTTGCAACATTCGATAATTCGCTGTGAACAAAAAGATAGGGGAGGTCATTGTGGATGCAAAATTCGAGATACTCTTCGATAATGTGGCTTTCGTCCGAGGTATCGAAAGATTCAAATACGGATAAAAGTTTCTCTTTTTGTTCATTGATGGTATGCGCATACGAAAATTCATGTTCTATAAAACATTCGCTGCTTTGGACTTCTTGGGTGAAATGCTCCAATGCTTTTCGCATGGCAGGCAAATAATTTTTCCATTGAAGCATTGAAGATCCTTTTTAGACTAAAATCTTTTTGGCACACTCATTGATACGTTTGCCGTCGGCTTGGGCTCCGAGTGCTTTGGATGCAGCGCCCATAATACGTCCGATGTCTTTGATCGAAGTGGCTCCGATTTCGCTAATCAATGAACGAAGAGCGTTTTCGAGTTCTTCATCACTCAGTTGTTTCGGAAGATAGGTTTCAAAGATAGCCGCTTCGGAAGCTTCTTTTTCATATAAATCTTCACGTCCAGCTTCACGGTATTGCGTCATTGCATCGTTGCGCTGTTTGACCTGTTTTTGGATGATTTTGATAACATCATCATCACTCAGCTCTTTGCGCTCATCGACTTCGATTTGCTTCATAGCGCTGCTGAGGAGACGGAGTGCATCGCGCAATGCACTGTTTTTCTCTTTCATTGCTGTTTTGATATCGTCGTTTATCTGTTCTCTGAGTGTCATAAAATTTCCTTGGAACTATTTTTGCTTTATTATAGCTAAATATGACTTGGATGGAATAATGCGCATCTCCCTATACTTATCGATACTGTCGGCATCGTTGTTGGTAAGCGGCTGTACAGCACGTATTACTGAGCCTGAAATAGCATTTACCCCTCCGAAATACGTAGAAGAGATGCCCTCACGCGAAGAAGAGAATACTTTTGTCGCTCGCGGAAGTTTATTCGGTCAGGGAGACAGTCCGCTTTTCTCCGATCATAAAGCAATGCACGTCAATGATATCGTAACTGTTGTCATCTCTGAAACGGCAACCAGTTCCAGTGTAGGTAAAAAAGCTCTTTCTGAAGCAGATACCATTGGCTTGAGCGGCGGTGTAATGACATCCGGCGGCGGAAACTCAGCGGTAAGTTCTGCAGTAAGCAAGTTGAACGGATTAGCGGATATCGGATTGAGCGGTGGTTCAACATCTTCTTATACGGGGTCGGGAAGCGCAACAAAAAATGCTACGTTTACGACTACGGTATCATCCCGAATTGTCAAAGTGATGTCGAACGGGAACTATTTTATTACCGGACGACGAGAGATTATGGTGGACGATCAAAAGCAGATTATGGAGTTAAGCGGGGTTATCCGTCCGTATGACATCGATCAGAATAACCAAATCAATTCATCTAAAATCTCGGATGCTAAAATCCTCTACGCCAATGAAGGGGATGTAGACCGTTCTACGAATCAGGGATGGGGAAGCAAGCTTGTTAATGCCGTTTGGCCGTTTTAAGACTCTTTCTCCAACTTAAACCTGTATCGATTCGAGCCTAGCGAATCATCTGCATCGGATCGATGTGTGCATTACGCTGTGTGACTTCAAACATCAACTCTCGTGCGACACGACCGATAATTGAACCTTGCTTGATCCGCTTGCCCACTTCGACGGTTGGAGCGATTTTATCCAAATGGGCGTAGATGGTATGCAAACCGTTATCGTGTTCGATAATGATGACATTTTCCAGCATAGCCGTCGGTTTGGCAAAAATAACTTTGCCGTTGAGGACGGTTTTGACTTTTGCATCGGCTTCAGTAGGGCGCATAGAGATGGAATCATTGAAGATCTTAATTCCGTAAACCGGATCGGTATACGGACCGAAGCGCTTGGTGACAACATAACCATCGAGCGGTGCGATCGTCCGTTCTCCTGCATAAGCCGCTACGTTTGAAGGGCTGTATTCAGCAACCGCTTGTTTGACATCTTCGGGAACCGGTTTGGAACCCGGTTTCGGTGGCGTGAGTGTAGGCGGTGCTTTTTTAGGCTTAAGGGATTCACGTTTTATGATGTTGAGACTTGCCAATGTATTTTGCAATGAGCGTTGTTGATCTAAAATTTTATCCAACGATTTTTTATACTCTTGTTTGTCTTTTTCAAGCTTGGCAATCGCTTTTTCATTCTCTTTTTTTGTCTCTAGGACTTTGTTTTTTTGTTTATCAATGACTGCAATGGATTGTTTTAAAATCGTTGTTTTGGAAGAGAGGCCGGCAATTTTTTCGTTATTATCCACAAACATCGCATTGAGCTCTTTGATCTCTTGATTGATCTGTTTGAGATGGAGTTTAAGTGCCTCTTCGGTGATTATTGCATCTGCCTCTTTGGCACGGTCGTCGTTGATCAGCAATGAGATGGAGGTATTACGTGCTATGGCAAATACAAGACGCTGTTCTATCTCATTTTGGGTTTTAATGAGGTTGTTTTGCTGGGTTTCCAGCTCTTTGAGCGTCGATTTATTGGATTGGTAAACACTCTCTTTAGACTGCAGATCTTGAACAAGGGAATTAATATGTTCTTCCTGTGTACCGACAATCTGCTTTTGCTGATTGATTTTGGATGCGGTCTCTTCGAGTTTGGCACTGAGGCTGGAGTACGTTTGTTTCGTCTCAATCAGTTTTTTGGATGTCTTGTTGATCTTTTCATCAATTTTCGCCGCAGGAAGCGAAACAGCAAGAAAAGAGATCAAAAGTAGGGAGAAGGGGGTTTTCATTTATTCCTCTTCTTCATTTCCGATAACGATAGTCAGCGTGAGAACGATAGAAACACCAAGCGCTATAAGCAAAGAGCGAAGACTGTCATCGATGAAATTGAAAAGTTCAATCTTAATACCTACGGTTTGCAGCAGAATATCCATCCAACCGTATTCGGCAATAATAAAAAAAGTAAGACACAATATGCCTGTCGCGATGATGGCATCGACGATCGCGAGACGGAACAATACGGCAGAACGGAGCCATACCGGTGCACCGAAAAGAGCCATGATAGACATCCGCTCAGAATGTTGGAACTGCCACAAACGCATCTCTTTGAGAATGAGCAAAGAGGTGACGGCAGCGATTGCGATAGAGAACACCTGAACTACGTCTTTGAATAGCAGCATCAGTTTATAGACGGTGTCATGGGTCTGTGCATACCCCTCAACTCGTACGATTGCAGGATTTTTCTGAAGTCTCTTTTGAAGATTTTGAATCTCAGAAGGTGTTGGAAAACGGTTTAGATAGAGACGATAAAACTTTGGAAGAGTCAGTTTAAGCAAGTCAAGATTTTTTTTCGTCATTTCCCCTTGGAGACGGTCCAAAACCTGATCGGTAGCGATGGCTTCACTGCGATCTATCAGAGTATCCATCGCTTTGAATTCGACAGGGGTGAAGGCTTTATTGGAAACGACAATGATCGAATAATCATTTTTAAGATGGGTTTCATATGCGGCAATCGTACGATCGACAGCGACATAAATCTGAACCGCAAATAAAACCGTAAAGAGGGCAACAATAAGTGAAAGATGGTTTTTAAGAGACTTCATGGATGTTCCCTAGTTCGATGTGATAATGTTTATACGGTACGGTAATTTCGGATGGAATATGATGGGTGACGACGATAATGGTTGTTTTGAGCTGTGTATTCGCTCCCTCTAATAAATTCCATATGACTTGCGATGAGTATTCATCAAGGTTTCCGGTCGGCTCATCCGCCAAAATAAGGATCGGATTATGAGCCAATGCGCGTGCCATAGCGACACGCTGCTGCTCTCCTCCACTGAGTTCAGGAGGATATTTGCCCGCTTGATGGATGAGTTTGACATGCCCCAGGAGTTTTTGCACCTGCGAACCGCTCACATCTTTGGTGTAGCCTGAGATGATAAGGGGGAGCATGACGTTTTTTTCTATCGTCCACTCTTTGATCAGTTTGTAGTCTTGAAAAACCACACCGATGTGACGACGGAGAAAGTTGAGCTTTGAAGTACTGATTTTATTCATTTTCACACCGCCCACCATCAGTTGGCCGGCTCTGGGTGCAATCGCCCCGTAAAATGATTTTAGGAGTGTTGATTTGCCGCTTCCGCTGGCACCGGTGATGAAAACAAAACTTCCCGCATCGATTGAAAAGTTCGCCTTGCTGATGATGCTTTCGAACTCTTTGTACGAGAGGGAGAGGTTTTCCGCAATAATAACTTTATCCATGAATCAACTCGTTTAATAAGATATGGGCTTTTAGATTTGCGCTGGAGGGGACCGGGGTTGTCGGGTAATAGCGGGCAGCATTGTTTTCAATAATAACATACGTGCTTTCCGGTCGGTCGAAACTTCCCATAGAGAGACGGAGCATACTGCCATTTTCGCCGATATTAAACGTCCGTTCAACATGCAAAAATCCCCACTCACGTTTGTAGGTCTCTTTGTTAATACGATCGGTAACGGTAAAGTCGATAGGATCGGAGCTAAAAGAAAAATCACCGATCACTTCAGGCTCAGGACTTTCTATTTCGCATGTAAATGTGACATCGTAAATATTTTTCTCCATTTTTTTCCAGCGATCTTCGTATTTGCTGCTGATGGCGATATCCTGATTTTTACGAACGTCAAAACGACTTTTTGCCGGAGAACTGAAGGTTTCCAAAGCAAAGCGGTAGTAATTTTCGCTGTCGGTGCGAAGTTCGAGTGTCCCGCCGACACTCAATACACGGTCTGATTCTTGTAAGAATGCTTCGGAAATGACACGTCGATGCGGTTTTTTGTCCCAAGGTACGGGAAAATGGACATAAATTTTCCCAACGATATTGGATGGGACAAATTCTAGAAAAAGGCGTGCATCGTAATCGAGAACCATGATGTTGGTAAGATTTTGGATGACGATTTGTTTAAGTGCCTGTTCGATGGAGGGTTTATGTATCTCCAGTCCGATAAACAATACATCCGGATTCGCGGCAGCTTGATGGAGGAGATGACGGGCTGAGCCGAATCCGATCTCGATGCGTACTTCCCGATCGCGTGGGAAATTTTCAACGAAAAACGGAATCGATTTGAGAGCATCATGTGTTTTGAGATGGGTATTTTCAGGAGCATTATCGACATTGGAATCGAGAATACGCGATCCTGAACACTCCGCATACGCCAAAAGGGCATGTTTAACGAGAAAATTTGGGGATGGACGGGTAACTTTATCACTTTTGAGAAGCTCTTTATTTTCGGTTTTTTTGTGAACCAGAAAGAATTCCCGACCTTTATAACGGGTAGCGATAAGTGCTCCGCCGCTTTGGTTTTTGTAGTCTGCTTGAAAAAGAAACTCAACGTCACCGCATTGAGCGGGAAAGGTGAGGGGTTTGAATGATTCGAGATTTAAATGCGGCATTCTTTATTTTGCCTCGAAACTGAGTTCAATCGCTTGGGTCGGGAGAGAACGGATTCCGTCTTTATCAACACTCATGATTTCATACAAATAGGTAGTGTCCGGTTTGATATCCCCATCATGGAAACGAGGTTCGGTGATATTGTTGATATCGATACTCTCACGGCTGATCCAGCTTGTTTTAGTTGTTTTGACAACCGTATACGAGACGGTACGCGGATCGTTGTTCGTCCATTGCAGTTCAACCGCTTTGTTGATAATTTTCCCCTCATACGCGATCGGTGTTTGCGGTTTTGAGAGAGTTGATCCTTGTGTTGCAACCGGAGAAAGAGGACTTTCCAATCCGTCTTTATCGACAGCGGTGACTTTGTAAAAGTAGAATTTTCCGTCTTCTGTAATTTTATCGGTGAACGTCGTTGCTTCCAGTTTTACATAATAATCAAATAATCCGTTCGGAGTTGAGGAACGGTAAATATTATAATGGCTGAAATCGCTCAACGGACTCGGTTCCCAGTTCAAAATAATTGCACGGGGAATATTATTGGTAGCGGTAATATTTTTGATTTCAGGCGGTAGAGGCTTGGTGACGACTTTTGTCACTTCGCTCGGTTGTGTAGAGAGTTTGTCAAATGTAACCGCTTTGATACGATAAAAATAGACTTGGCCGTCTTTGAGATCACGGTCGATAAATTCAGCGTTCAAACGTCCTGTAATGGTTGCGATAACATTCCATTTTTGATCGTTTGCATCTTGGCGTTCAATAACGTATCCGCTGATTTTTCCGTTAGGATGCGGACGCCAGAGGAGTTTTGCACTGCGCGGCATATTGCCTACGGATTGGAAAAAGCTGACCGGTGCAATCATCGGCTGAGTCGCTACGAGGAGTGTTTCACTCCCGACCGATTCGGTTCCCGCTTTGGTAAAAGTCGAAAAACGGTATTGATATTGCGTAGCGGGTTTTAACTCGTTATCCACAAAATGGGTTGCAAAACGGCTGTCGACTGTAGCGATCCGCTGGAGTTTTTGATCCTCGGCACCCGGAGTATTGCGATACACATAGAGGCCGGTAACTCTCGGGTCTTCCACCGGTTTCCACTCGAATGCAGCCGATGTGATATCCGCAATAAATCCGTTCATAGAAGGAGTCGGGAGTGTTGAATCGATGGTTACCGTTTTTTGAGGTTCGGGCTGAGGCGCACAGCCGCTAAAGAGACTCAGAGCTAAAGAGGTGCTCAATATGTATCGGATTGATGAGTGCATGATATTCCTTTGGATCAAAATGTTTATTTAAATAATCTTCCACAACCGGATCCAAAGAAGCGGTGAAAATCACCTTTTCTTGGGAGGTAGGATGGGTAAAATAGAGTATGTAAGCATGAAGCAAGATACGTTCCATCTTGTCGCTTTTCGTGTGGCTTCCGTAGAGATGATCGCCAATGATATGACGGCTGATTGACTCCAAATGGACCCGTATCTGATGGGTTCGTCCGGTATAGAGTTTACAGACGATCAGCTCTTCCGTATCATCATGGCTCGGAAGGAGTTTGCGAAACTCGGTTTTGGCATTTTTTCCCGTTTCACTGATTGCCATTTTGAGACGGTTGCTGGCACTTCTGCCGATTGGGCGGTCAATAATCGTGATCTCCTCTTTCATCGGAGGATTGACGACTGCCAGATAAAAACGTCCCATCGTTTTGTCCTGGAGCTGAAGAGAGAGGGCTTCGTGGGCTTCGTTGTTTTTAGCGATGACCATTGCCCCGCTGGTTCCGCGGTCGAGCCGATGGACGATACCGTGGCGCTCTTCGCCGCTGAGGGTTGAGAGGGCGATTCCTTTGTGCTTGAGCCAATCGACAAGAGTCGGTTCTTTGACGCTCGGTGCGGGATGGACAGTGAGGGAACTTGGTTTATTGATGACGAGGATGTCATCATCTTCATACAAAATTTCAACATCAAAATCTATCTCTAGAGCGGGAGTTGATTTTTGCTCCGGGAAGAGGATATAGACAGTTTGACCTTCTTTGAGTTTTAGTCCTGCTTTGGAGGTGGCTTTACCGTCAACGCTAACGCACTCTTGATCGATGAGCTGGGTAATTTGGTTACGGGTCTGTCCTAACTGCTGTGTTAAAAAAACGTCCAAACGGACTGCAGTATCGGTAGTGAAGTGAGCTTTTGCTTGTGTCAAAATCGGGTACCTTTAGTTATTGTCTTAAATAATATGAGACGTTATAAAGCTTTCTGCCTCGTAATGAGGCAAGCTTTAGTGCCATAGCGGCGAGCGTAGCGAAAGGGATTTGATTTCTTTCGCGTTCAAAAAAAAATATCATAAGCCCGCTATATGCTACAATTAGCAAAAAAATAAGGACCGTAGTGCTTAATATTGATCGCCGAATTTTAGCACACTTTGATTTCATAACCATTATCTTATTGATTCCCCTCATATTTACTTCAGGTTGGCTTATTTACGAGATTCATCCGGTTTTGGGACAAAAGCATTTAGTGTATGTTTCGGTTGGAATCGGCGTATTTATCACCCTTTTTCTCCTCCCTATTAGGCGGATGCTGTGGATGATCCCTATCTTTTATTGGGTGAGTATTTTACTGCTTGTCGCCGTAGAATTTGTCGGACATGCGAGGTTGGGGGCGAAGCGGTGGATTGAAATACCGTTTATCCATTTTACGCTGCAGCCCTCTGAGCTCCTAAAACCCGCCTTTGTTCTGATGCTGGCCTATCTTATCAGTCGTAATCCGCCTCCTAGGGACGGCTACGGACTTAAAGATTTTGCAAAACTCTCCTTTTTTATTCTGTTTCCTTTTTTATTGATTGCAAAAGAACCCGATTTGGGGACGGCAACAGTACTGGTGATGCTGGGGTTCGGGATTTTGTTTATCGTAGGTGTGCATTGGAAAATCTGGGTCGGTTTGATTGCAATGTTTATTATCTCTTTGCCGCTCGTTTATACACAGCTGCACGATTACCAAAAACAGCGCTTGACGGATTTCATCAGTGAAAAGCCGAGTTACCATGTCGAACAGTCGATGATCGCAGTCGGTTCCGGAGGATTTTTCGGTAAGGCCAAAGAAGATGCGACCCAAACGCAGATGAAGTTTTTACCGATTGCTTCGAGCGACTTTATTTTCGCCTATGTGGTTGAGCGGTTTGGATTTTTCGGAGCATTTTTACTGATTTCACTCTACGCAGCGCTGATTCTCCACCTGATGATTATCTCTTTTTGGACGGAGGATTATTATATCAAGGTGGTCGCAGGGGGGATATCTCTGCTCTTTTTCATCTATATGGCGGTCAATATCGCTATGACGATCGGAGTTGCCCCAGTCGTAGGAGTTCCTCTCCCCATGTTTAGTTACGGAGGAAGCAGTTTCGTAAACTTCATGGTCCTTTTAGCGGTAATGGAGAACCTTTTAGCCTATCGATTTCGATATCTTTACGGAGATACGGGTAAAAAAAGCTTCGTCTAATGATAGAGCGTTTATAATGGCGCTCCACAAAAAACGGGTCAATAGTTCAGTGGTTAGAGCCCCCCGCTCATAACGGGGTTGTCGCAGGTTCAAATCCTGCTTGACCCACCACCTTCAAATCTCCTAAATAGCGAATAATAAAGTCTTTTTAATTAATCAAATAACGTTTTATAACATATAAAACAACAATAGTGTTACCTATCGTAATAAATATCAATTATTACAAATCGTTACCAAATAACATCACATTTATAAGTTACCGTTCGTTAACATTTGCACTTCTATCATTTAGTAACGAAGTAATTATGAAAAAATGTTTATTTTTTATCTCTTGTGCTGCAAGCATATTGGTCGGTCGTGAAATCAGCTTTTCTGAGCTGCAAACTTCCGCTTCGGAAAATTCCCACCGCCTTAAACTCCGTACTATCGACACCTCTATCGAACAGGCGCGACTGGATGGCGTCTATTCGGCTCTCTACCCACAGCTTTCTCTCGGCTATAGCGGAGAGTATAATAAAAACCTCGATAAAGCATCTTCCGGAACACTTTCGGTCGGAGGAACAACCATCAACTCCAGTGTTCAGAACAAAGACTCCGTTGCACTAAGTCTCAACTACGAACTCTATCACTTCGGTACCACCCTCAAACAAATCGAGATGTCCAAAAAAGAGATCACATCCAAAAAGCTCGAAGTATGTAACGAAGAGACCAAACTCTACTTAGAACTCTTAGATCATTACGCTACTGCCCAAAAAGCTCAAAGCGAATACCGCTATAAGAGCCAAATGCACACACTGCGTCAAGAACTCTACAGCCTCAAACAACGTCTTTATGCAGCCGGTAAAGAATCCCGTGTATCGGTAGGGGATGAAGCGATACGCCTTATCGATCTTGAACGTGAGATTGAACATTCCCAAATGACTTATGATGAAAACCTTATAG
>NZ_JAQTQR010000047.1 GCF_028712165.1 Sulfuricurvum sp.
GTTATTTGGTAACGATTTGTAATAATTGATATTTATTACGATAGGTAACACTATTGTTGTTTTATATGTTATAAACCGTTTATAGTTTTGTAATTAAACTTGAAAATTAGTAAAAAGCTATACCCATAAAGGGATTAGTGTCTCTATATGGAAAATAAGTGTTTTTCGTACATCCTCCCCTACCCTGCATTTAAACACAAAAAATCTGCAATAATATGTACGATAAACACTGTCGGATTTATAGAATATACGGATAGCAAATTTTGAGGTTTTTCGACATGATGATAAGGTATATAAACGTTTCAAATCTGGAGATTATTTCCCAGATGATAGTCCTTTAAATGTATGATATGTGGCCGATTTGCTGCTTTTACATGTATAAGGTTCAGGTTTGATAGTCACTTCTGTGAGCTTTGCTTCTTTATATATTTCTTTGAGTTTTTGTTTTTCTTTGCGAGTTAATGCTTCGTCAGCCATCTTGACTCCTTAAATATATAAAATAATATTATGACTCAAATTTATTTGGATGTATCATTGAGTTTAAATGTATTCTAACTTATCTTTTCTCTTCTGCCAATCTGGCATGTGTAAGCTCAGATAATTATAGAAGTTTTTACTATGGTCATTGTGGATCAAATGAACCAATTCATGAAAAATGACATACTCAATTGAGCTTTTTGGTTTCTTGATAAGTTCAAGGTTTAGATTGATATAGGATTTTTTTGGGTTACAAGAGCCCCAACGAGTTTTCATTGATCTAATGCGAATTGCTTTGATTTCTAGTTTGACGATAGCATTATATTTTTCAATATTTTTTTGAAAATACTCTACAGCCCTAGATTTATACCAATCATTGATGAGCTTTTCTTTTTTGTTATAGTCATTCTTGTCTTTAACAAAGAGTTCAAAATATCCACGATTCAGTCGCGCTTTCTCTTCATTTGATTCGATCACCTTTAAGCGATAATTCCTACCGAGATACACAAAGCTTTCACCACTCACTAGCTCTTTTTTTGGTTGAGTGTTTTTTTGAAAGAGTGCAAGCTGCTGATTGATCCAATTGGCTCTTTTATGGAGGATATGGTCAATTTCTCTATCCGTCATATCAAGAGGCACCGTTAGCAATACTTCCTGGTTCGGCTTGACTTTTAGATTGGCGTGCTTGATATCCTTGTAAACAACAGTGACGTTATCTCTTTGCATAGTTGTTGATGCCGATGGAACGAACTTGGGCGATGATTTCATCTAAATCTGTGAATTTCATGCTATGGGTACTCTCAAGTTCCCAAAGTAAATCGTCTATCTCTTGATCGATAGTATTTTTAACATCGTTATTATTTTCCCAATCAGGTTTTTTAGATGCCTCTTTGAAGATAGAATCCACCTTGAGAACTACTTCAATAAATACTTCTTCTGGGATCTCTTTCATGTATGTTTGCAGGTTATCATAAAATGATCGTGCCATAGCATTATGTTTAATTTGTTCAGGATATTCGTCTAAATCCTCACTGTTTTTTTGCATCAATAATGAGCGAATATCTTTCGCATGTTTGAGTTTGTCTTCATCGCTGAGACGCCCCTCTTTATACTCATCCAAAATCTCTTGGATACGTTTAGAGAGTTTGTCATAATAAGCTGGATTTTGCTCACGATGTTCAGAAATCACTTTAGTGCTGGCACTGATAATGGTATCAGCTCTTGCATTATCCCCTACAACACGATCAAGCTCTTTTTCAAAATCTGCATCAAAGATATTGACAAGTTTGGTAAGTTGATTGACTTCTTCGGCACTGATGAATGTATCCAGAAGCTTTTGCATCTGCTTTTCATATTTACCGAAATCTACCTCTTCGTGATAGCGTATTTTGACACTTTTTCGAAGTTCACTATAAAACTTCATAACCTTCTTGTACTCTTCGATTTCGGCTTTCGTGAAGACTTCAGTAATTTTGTCGCTGGAGAGGGCAAGTTTGAGTGCTCTTGCGTAAGAGGATAGGAGTTCATAAAACTCTTTTCTTTTGTCTTCATCTCCCAAGAAAACTTCATAACTCTCTTGATCGTTTTTATTTTCAACAGGGTCAAAAAGTTCTTTGAGATGAGAGTAAAATGTTTTTACTCTCGCCACTTCCTCTTTGATATCGATAACAGCACCTAGTAGATCCTCTTCTTCGAAGCCATCGAGTGAACTGTATGAAGTTAGAGCTTGGTCAAGGTTTCCTAAAAGCCCTCGATAGTCAACAATGAATCCGAAGTCTTTTCCGTCATACAGACGGTTTACACGCGCAATAGCCTGCAAGAGATTATGTTCTTTGAGCTCTTTATCAATATAGAGTATCGCAGCTCTCGGTGCATCAAATCCGGTCAAAAGCTTATCCACGACAATCAGCAGTTCGATCTCATCGCCTTCGATAAATTCGTCTTTGATCTTTTCAAGAAAATGTTCTTCGTCACCGTATTTTCTAATGAGTTTATTCCAAGCTTCTATAACGAATTGCTTATTGCTCTCATCAACTTCGTCATGCCCCTCTCTTGTATCCGGGGCAGAAATGACAAAAGATGTTTTGATATTGCCAAATTCTTCAAAAATAGAGTGATATTTGATCGCCTCGTATTTGCTACTGGTTGCTAGCATCGCTTTGAACCCTGTACCCTGTATGTTTCTAATGAAATGTTCATTGATATCGAGCGCAATCATCTCAAGACGCCGTTCGCTTGAAGCGATTCGCTGAAATCTCGCCCATTTTCTTTTTAAGTCCATTTTCTGTTCATCATTCAGATCACGAGAAATCATCTCAAATCGTCGATCCAGACCGTTTTGATCATTTACCCATTGATCTACCAATCTGCCTTCATAAAGCAATGGAAGAACTGCATTGTCTCGTACTGCCTGATCGATTGTATATTTGTGAATCAACCCACCAAATTTAGCAATAGAGCTTTTTTCCCGTTTGAGCAATGGTGTACCCGTAAAGCCGAGATAACAACCGTTGCCAAACACTTTTTTCATC
The DNA here is from genome assembly GCF_028712165.1 of Sulfuricurvum sp. Lineage (GTDB taxonomy): Bacteria > Campylobacterota > Campylobacteria > Campylobacterales > Sulfurimonadaceae > Sulfuricurvum. The sequence goes on from NZ_JAQTQR010000047.1 coordinate 3,009, forward strand.
GACTTATGCAAATCACCGCCTTGGGTACGGTGAGATTCATCTACAAGCACAAAGATGTTGGGATCATCCAAGACGATTTTTTCTTTTTCAACCGTCTCAAACTTATGAATCAATGTAGTGATAACGCTCATGCCGGATTGTAGTTTTTCGATCAAATCATGACCGCTACTGGCACGTCCTGCTTTAATCTCACTATTGGCAAACGTCGTGTGTATCTGTCTATCCAAATCCGTTCTATCTGTAACCACGATGATTTTAGAACCTACGATATCGCGTTTGATCACTTTTGTGAGCATTGCCATAGTGAGCGACTTCCCGCTTCCTTGTGTATGCCATACTAGTCCACCGCCACGTCTACCGGTATTATCAAACACATTGATTTTTTTAACGATTTCTTTGATCGCAAAAAATTGCTGATAACGAGCCACTTTTTTGATTTTGTTATCAAAAATGATATAAGAGTGCAAAATTTCGATCACACGTTTTTTGCTGAAGAGTGCAAAAATAGTTTTATCCAGCGCACTCGCCGTTCTATTTTCTATGATGTTATTTGCTTCACTTTTGAATTCTTCCTCTTCCCATACGGCGTAGAACTTTTTCGGTGTCCCGGCAGTAGCATATTTAGGGCTATGGTTATTTCCGGCGATGGTGAGTTGAATGTATTTGAAGAGATGCGGGATCTCGTCTTTTCCTTGATTACGTATCATTTGAGAGATACCTTGCTCCGCATCTACGCTGGATTTTTTCAGTTCGATCACTGCAAAAGGGATACCGTTGATAAATAGTACCAAGTCAGGGCGTCTTGTTTTCTCAACTTCAGACGTAATTTGGCGGTTGACAGTGAACTCTTCTGTAACATGAAAGATATTGTTTTCAGGATTCTTGAAATCGATATACTGAAGTGAGAAGCTTTTTTTTACTCCGTCGATCAGCTCTTCGTCATAGCTGGTTCCGAGCATGAGCTTATCACTGATTTTTTGGTTGGCACTCATCAACCCTTCATTGAGTGGTACATTGAGCTCTTCGATCGCTTTGGCGATATTTTTTGGAGAAAATGTATACTCTACCCCTTTGTATTCAAAGCCATTAATCTTTTGTAGCTGTTCGAGGAGGATGTCTTTTAGTATCACATCTGTGAGCTTGCCATTACGAGCTTTTATATTCTCTTCTTGGCTGATAAAGACATAGCCCATATTCTTTAAAAGTTCTATGGTGTTGTTCTGAAGAGTAGTTTCATTTGAGATATTTGAGCTCATTGAAGTACCTCCCAATGTCCACCTTTGGCACTTCCAATTCTTTGAAGTAATCCTTGATCTTTTAGCTTTTTGATATTTTCTTCTATTTTTCGACTTGAAATCCCTACAATACCAGACAATTCATTTGCTGATATTTTTGGATTCAATGCTATTTTTTTAAGTATCTTGACTTGATTCTCCGTCAAAATTTCTCCGACCTTATCTCCGACCTTATCTCCGACCTTATTAAAATAAAATTCCACCCATAGCCCATTTTGCCATCTAAACTGTGGCGTCACACCATTAAACTTTTTAGATTCTTCGATGATCTTTTCTATTCCTCTCCCCCACGATTCAATATAACCAGCCAAGAAAAAAGGATAAGCAATAGCAGGGTTGTGTGGCTCTGATGAGTGTTTTTGCAGAAGTGTCTCTATCGTCCAATGCGGTGGTAAATCCCCCGCATTCCACATAAGTAACTTGTCATCATAAACGCTGATTTGGATAGTATGCTGCGAGCCATAATCTTTATGCACAACTGCATTTGTAAGTGCTTCTCTAAAGGCTAGCTCGGATACTGGAAAGCTCTCAACTCTCTGAACACCTTCATAAGTGATGAGTGCTTTGAGATATTTTGTAAAGATAAGCTCCATGGTTTTATCGACTTGCTCAAAAAGATTTCCCTCTATTACATCTTGATAGACCAAATCACTGTTTGATTTAAAATATCCTATTTTAATACTGCTTCCAGTTACATACTTTTGAGGCTCTTTTGCGAAGAGAAGGGTTGCAGCACGCTTGAGATAATCACCATCTATGAGATGAAGTTTATCTATCAGCACTTCATCATTCTCTTTTAAAAATTCAATATCGATCCGTTTCTTTTTTGAGGCTTTTTCACGAAAAAGTTTAAACGCAAAAGGGTCTAAATCATCAAATCCAAAATAAGGAACCGGCACACCATCCCACTTTTTACCTTGACGTGATAGTAAAAACTTATCAAGTGCAGCACCTTTTAACTCTTGGGTGCTACTTCCGCTTCTATAGTGATACGAGCCTTTATAGCTTATAGGATATGGATATTTATCTGTGATGATTTCAAGGTATTCTTTATCTTCACTTATTTTTAGATTGACATCTACCATGATTCCCAAAATATCTCTTATCTTGTTTGGTATATCTTCGAGGAGTTTTTTGGCATTTTCTATGCCGATGATTTCACCTTCATCATCCACACCGATATAGAGCTTTCCACCATCACTGTTACCAAATGCACTTATCCATTTGATATACTCATCTTTCCAAGATTGTTTAAACTCTATGTTTTGTGATTCACTGATCTGTAGTTTCATAATAATCCTTCGCGTTCTATATAAGCTTTTCTACGCTGTTCGTAAATGGAATGAATGATTTGTTTAGCTTTATCTTCTTTATTCGTTTTTTTTGCTTTTGGTTTTCGAAACTTATTAAATATACTCATTTGCTTTTTGTCTTTCACGTCAGAATCTTTATTCGATGGATGTTCGCCGCCACCTTTCCATTCACATGAAAATAACCATTCTTCATAATAATACAGCCATAGGTAAGTCCATGGTACAAATGTTGTATTCAATGGCATAGTTTGATCCCAATCATTGTATGCTGGATAATAAAGACATAGTTTGATCTTTTTAGAGTCGTATAAATGCGGGATAGATTTTTTTTTGGATATATCCCAAACATCCTGATCCAGTATGAAAACATCAGGTGAATATTTATCAATATGAAAAATGAGCAATACGAGGTAAGTTTTACTGAGAGGAGTAGGTTGTGCCGTAAACTCCCAATAAAAGCAGTCTCGTGTAAATGAACCTTTTCCATTAGATGAAAGGGGACAATTTTTTATACTGTTGTATTGTTGTTCAAAAGTAAGTGTTTTGAATTTAGAAACCCCTTTTGCAAACGACATTTAATCTCCAAAAAATGTATTGTTTTTGACAGGATAAGGATTAGTCAGACTTCCAAATCCAGCTCCTAAAAGCCCTCTTTGTCTATAGTCATCAACCTTATGCGTCATTTCATTATAAACTTTATTGACAGGGGACTCACCCAACCCTTTTTTCAAAGATTCAAAAATTAAATTTTGACCTTTAAGATTATTAATCGATTCAAACATTCGGACTATTTCAGTGTGCCATAAATCAAAATTTTGTTTTTTAATTGGGCTGTAATTCCATTTTTCAGCGAAATTTTCACCTGTGACCGTTGGATTTTCTATCCAATGCAAAGTATTTTGTGTTTTGATGAACAGAGGCATATATTTCAAAGTATCAATCATTAAACTATATTCGTTGTAATACGTAAAATGTCGAATACAATATTCGTAGGATTTTGTCGCTAAAGTAGTTATGATGATAGAAATAGGTGCATCATCTTTACCATCAAACATCATGTCTCTATGTCTTTTAAAAATTTGAATATATCTTTTTAAAAGAGGTTTGTTCGAATCATGTTCTGGCAATTCAGTTACTATTGCAGCGTCTTCGGTCGCAACCATCATGTTTCTTGATGCGAACATGTTTTTTGTAAATTCAGACATTGGCTGCATCAATGAAATATTATCAAACCATTCTGCATATCCTTCAGGGTTAGTAGGCATATAGCGTTCAAGTTTTTCATCAGCTACCAGTTCACTCTCATTGAAAGGCTCGCGGTGATTATCGAGTGATGGTGTGATATCGAGATGAAATTCATTGGCATAATTAATACACCAGCCTCTATTTAAGGGGGTGAGCATTTTTTTGTACGTGTCATGCTCTTTAAGTCTATCACCAATAAGTTCCTTTAAACGTTCAGGTTTGATCATATCTGCTGAAACATTTGGCGTATAAAAAACCAAATCAATATCGAACTCATTTTTTCCAATAGGCTTAACAGTAGTTCCCAATCTTATCGAACCTTGAGGATATATTTCTCCATCTTTAAAACATTGTTTTTTGCCATCACCCAATAAGCAATATTCTCCTTCTGCCAGCCATTTTCCAACAGCTTCATAGCGTTCTTTCGCCAATTTATATTGAGTTTTGGTGATCTCTAAAGAGTCACCGACTTTTTCTAAAATTTTAAATAGTTCTTTATTGGTTGACATCTTTATCCTTTATGTGGTTATTTATAAATGATTGAATCTCGGCGTGTCGAGAAACAAAATCATTATCTGCTTTGCTGAGTAAATTTTTATTTTGTGATATATCATCAAGTGGTAGAGTTTTGTCGCTTGTATATGTTAAGCGAAGGATATTTTCTTTAGGCATTAAAAATTGCAGTAAACTATTATTGGTTTTAGTCTGTAAATTCAATATCATTGAAATGAATTTTTCTCTTTTCCATCCATTTAGAAATCCCCATCGGCTAGTGTTGATATGATAGTCATTTTCCTCAACACCGGTTCCAATAGAAACTACCGCAACGTCTTTGGGCTCTATTTTAAAAATCTTTTTTGCTTCAGCCAATGCAACCAAAACAGGACTATTCGCCCAAAGTCCACCGTCTGCAAGCAAATGATTACCAATTTTGTGTGGAGGGAAAAAGATTGGTGCCGAGGATGACGCTAAAATAGCATCATATAATGCTATCTTTTTGTCTCTTACTAATGCTTTAGCATTGCCGCAACTATCATTTTGACCATTGAAAGTTGTTTTAAAAACAAATTGTGTTGAATTCCCAATGTCAGTAGCACATATTAAAAGAGGTTTTTCTATATCTCCAAGAACAGTGTTTTCAAAAATTGATTTTAATTGCTCCTTTAAAGGCTCAGAACTGTATTTACTACCAAATAAGCCCATTTTTGGAAACAAGCTTTTCCTAAAAATACTTTTGCCTTCATTTTCATATAGAGAAATAACCTTATCAATAGCAACTTTTTTGACAATAGATCCTGCTAATATTGAGCCAGTTGATGTTCCTACTATTAAATCGAAATCATTATAAAAATCGATCCCGCAATCATCTTGTATTCTTTTTAAAATCTGAGCAGAGTATAAGCCTCTTATCCCTCCACCATCTAAACAAAGTATTCTAAACTTCTTGCTCATATCTTTCATTAGATTTTAACCCTCACTTCTCCAGTTAGTAGTTTTTGCATAAGCCCTTTTTTCTGCTGTTTTAGCTCCTCAAGTTCGTTTTTAAGAAGATCGATTTCTTTGCTTGCAAAGATTAGGATATCAGCTATTTTTCGTTGCTCTTCTTCGCATGGCAACTTGATTTCTAATTCTTGATATTCAGATATCCAATATCGTTTGTGGTCATCAGCAACGAAATTGATCATTTGCATTAATTCGTAAATTAGTTTTATATCAATAGAACTATTTCTTGGTTTAAGTATTTTCATCGCAGATGATTTTGCTTTAAATGGAAAATCCACAAATTGTGTGGCTGTAGTAAAATCATCAAAAATAATTACAGGTAAATTGTCTTTATGTATACCTTCGGTTTCGTTGGTATACCCTAGAATAAATGTTTTTCCAGCAGTAAGCACAGGAACTTCATAATCATCACTGTAATTGGTATTTGAAACTAAGTATTTTGTTGGTTGCTCATATGCCAACAAGTCTCCAAGTTTTATAAACTTCCACTCATCAGTAAACCCATCAAAGCGAACTTCACCACTCAAAAGCTTTTGCATTAGCCCTTTTTTGAACTGTTCTTTTTCTTTGACAAGTTGCTCTTGTTTTATAATAGCTTCATCCCAAGTAGTAAGAATTTGGGCTATCTTTTGTTGTTCTTGATAGGATGGCAATGGTATTTTAAGTTCTGCGAATTCACCTTGTCCAAGCGTTTTATTCCGTCCTGCTCCACCTGGAGAAGCGAGCTCAAGCAAATACTTTCCACGCTTAGACTTAAACAAATAAAGTAAATAATCAAGATCTAATACGTTCTTTTGAGGCTTATACATCGGAAATCTATGTGATGCAATCATCCCTATTTCATTGGAAGTTGTTTTACCAATGGCTTGTTCCCAAGCAAATACGATATTGACAATAAAGCAGTCAGGCTCAATCCAAAATACAGATTTATCTCCTATCTCATCGATAGTAGTAAACTCTTTATAGAAAAGTCCCTTGCCATGAGACCGAATCCCAATTTCTTGGTAATTTTCGTCAGGTTTTACTTCGAGCGGCTTTCGTACTCTTTTTAGTACCTCGTCGATTCGATATAAATTCCAATCTTCTGGGATGACGCCAACTTTAGTTTTTTTATAACCTGTTGGTAGAATCGCTTCCATATTAAAGCCCTAGCTCTTTGAGATATTCACTCATTTTGGTTTTGATGGTTGCCAATTCAGCTTCCACATTTGCAATACTTATTTTTGTTGCTTCGATATCGACTGCGTCTTCCTCTTCAAACGTATCTACATATCTTGGGATATTAAGGTTGTAGTCATTTTCTTGGATTTCTTCCAAAGTTGCTACATGAGAGTACTTTTCTATCTCTTCTCTTTTGTGATAAGTGTCAAGAATTTTTGCTATGTATTCATCTGCTAAGTTATTTTGGTTTTTTGCCTTGTCAAACTCACGGCTTGCATCAATAAAGAGAATATCTTTATGGGTTCTATTCTTTTTAAATACCAAGATAGTCGCTGGAATACCGGTACCAAAGAAGAGGTTGGCGGGCAATCCAATAACCGCATCCAGTAGGTTTTCATTTATTAATTTCTCTCTGATTCTTCCTTCACTTGCACCACGAAACAGCACGCCGTGTGGGAGTACAACACCCATTCGTCCTTTTTCATTGAGGCTTTTGATCATGTGCGTGACAAAGGCATAATCCCCTTTGCTTTTTGGTGGCAAGCCGTAATCATTAAATCTTCTGTATGGGTCATTTTCTGCAAAATCAGCTCCCCATTTATCGAGGCTGAATGGAGGGTTGGCAACGACTACGTCAAATTTCATTAGCTTGTCATCTTCAACATGTAGAGGATTTCTAATAGTATCTCCCCATGCAATCTTTGCATCATTAATCTCATGCAGATACATATTCATGCGACAAAGTGCATGAGTTTGTCCGTTTCTCTCTTGGCCATAGATGGCAAAATTCGGGCTTCCTACCTCTTGACTTGCTTTGATGAGAAGTGACCCTGATCCACATGTAGGGTCATAGATTCGATCACCCTCTTTAGGTTCTACAAGTTTTGCGAGAAGTGTTGAAACTTCGCTTGGTGTAAAAAACTCGCCACCTTTTTTCCCTGCGTCACTCGCAAAGTGTGCAATCAAGTATTCATAACTATCACCGATAACATCTTGACCAGTGAGTTTACTTGGGCTGAGATCAAGTCTTGCATCACTAAAATCTTCGAGAAGATGTTTGAGGATACTATTTCTCTCTTTGGTATCGCCGAGGATTTTTTTATCGTTAAAATCTACATTTCTAAAGATTCCTTCGAGTTTTTCAGGGTTGTCTTCCTCTATCTTTTCAAGGGCTTTATTGATCACTTCACCAAGATTGTTCGCCTCTTTATGTTTGAGTAGATATTCAAACGTGCAACTCTCATCGAGAACAAATTTTTCTCTCTGGAGAGCTCTTTGTACTCGATCTTCATCACCATTGTACTTTTCATTAAGAGTTTGAAGTTTCTCTTTATAGAAGTCCGATAGATATTTGACAAATAGCATACTGAGTACATAGTCTTTGTATTGTGAACTGTCCATTGTCCCTCGAAAGGTGTCACACGCTTTCCATACGACGTTATTAATTACTTCTTTTGTTGTTTTCATTTATTTATTTCCTTATTTAAAATAGTGTCGAGCAGTTCATTTTTGAATTGAGTTTTTAGAGTTTTGAGCTCTTCTAATAGTTCGATTTCTTGGTTGGCAAGATTGAGTATGGATACGATTTTCTTTTGAGTGTGCAGAGATGGAAGAGTTACTTCCAAATCAGCTAGCTCACTTGCTTTAAGCATCTGTATCGTTGTACCTTGCAGCTCTTTGTGAAGTCTTTTTTGTGCTTCACTGGAGTTAATATAGTGTGTAAGGTAACTGCTATTGACTTCTTTCTTTGGTTTGATAATCGCCATAAGTGCAGGAACAAGTAAACCAGAGCTTTTTTTATCAATATATACGGCAGTATTTGGTTCTCTCAATCGGACTAAAACATCACCTTCTTGAGTGATGTAGCTTTCATTCAACTCTTCATTTGCTATAAACTCATCGAGCTCATTATGAAGTAAATGCCCCGTTGAAGAGAAAGCTTTTAATGTGACTGCTTTGTATCTAAAAAATTGATCATCATGAATATCACCTTTCTTACGAATGAGAGGTAGACCGATTCTGATGATTGATAGTTTTTCTAACTTCATCAAGCCTCCAAAATGTTTTATTATAGAAATAATACACTAAAGACTATTAGTTGTCAAGTAAATATTGTATTATTATAATAATAGTACAATATTTACTATTTTTTAAACCTTTTCAGCCTATCGACCTTTGTCAAGTCTTCTTTTACAATAGTTACAAGTTCTTTTTTAACAGTTGTTTTAGTTGTCACGAGATCTTTACTCTCTAAATACTGCAAAGTTTCCTTTCTTGGAAGTGGCTCATTCGTATTCATTGTCACAATACATTTAATACATCCATGAAGACATTCATCATCATGCTTTTGATCAATAAATAATCTTTCTTTCGCTTTAGCTATCCAGTTTTCCCAGCGATTTTTGGCCAAATCGTAGACATACCCTACTCCGCCTGATTGATTGTCATAAAGCAATATATTGAAATAACCATCAGATTCCAAAACCATCGAACTGATTTCACGTTCATCAATGCCAAGTTCGTCTGCTCCGCTCAACTGGAATGCATTAGATAAAGTTTGGGCTATAGAGATATTATCGATTTTTCTCTTTGGTATGATCAAGATAGCATCAGTTGTCATTTTGGCTAAAAGTAGATGGTTTCTCCAAACCGTCGGGGTAGAATCCAAACATTTTACGGAACTCGATTCACTATATATAGGTGGGTGTTTTTTAAACGTGTTTGGAAGTTTGTCATATATGCCATTTTCCACTTTATCGTTTTCAGATACAGTAAACCCGCATTTAGTACAAACGGCGAAACCTAATCCTTTATCGCCTTTATTAATTCCATAGATTGTTGCTTTGTCTTTGTAAACGACAGAAAAATCTTTATATTCGAAAACTATATCACTATCTTCCCTATTATGAATGGCACTATGGATTTCCAATCTTCCAACTTTTTCGGGGTTGCCGGCATCATAGGATAATTTATCGGACGCGGCAGTGATATAACCATATTCAGGAATCAAATAATGCGATGATGGACGGATGATTCCTTTACATCCTGGCATATTGCATTCATGTACTTTTGTGTATGGGGAAGTGAAAAAATGGCCGTTGGAGCAAGTATAAATAAACCCTTTTTCTCCAAACGCTTCATCCAAATTATTCCCAGTGAAGTGTTTTGAGATCCCCTTGGATTCAACTAGCATTCCACCTGCAAGTATTTTGGAACCTGGCACATATTCGGACAATGCTAAAAAGCTTCCACGTGATAGCTCAAATTGTTTTTTTCCATTGATTACCTGTAAGGTTTTTACATCGATTGGAAACCCGTACTTAGGAAGCACTTGGGCATTAGAAAAGACCTCTATAAGGCTTTCTTTATGCTTTTGCTTGATGCTATAGCGGATAGCGTTTTTGTGGCTGGCAGACGTTCCAAAATTCCAATCAGCATACAGTGCTTTTAAATTGTTTAAATAGACTGTGCTAATAGCATCAATGGCATTATAAAAACTTTGCATAAGCACCTTGAATGCTGGCTTATTATTAGTATATTTGAAAATATCCTCTAATATCTCCTCATCCGATGTCGTCATTGAATAAGCAGATAAAAAATCAAGAAATTGCTTACATATAGAATTATCATCGACCTCAAATTCAATACGACCATAAGGGCTATCCGTATGTTTTGGGAGTTCATACACCCCTACAAAATATCCCATGCTTTTAAAGGAATCAAATATAAGTCCATCCGAACTGGTTTGATGCTCATAAAACTTGCTCAGCATATAGGAGTTTAAATGCCTGATAGCCAGCTTCTCTTTTTCGAGGGAGATAGTCAACTTTTTATGTGGCTTATCAAGATAAAATTTGAAGTTTCTAAAAACGTTTTGATCAAAATGGCGGGATTTAGTATAGGTTAGAATGATCGATGATCCATCCGTCCTCCGCCCTGCGCGCCCAGAACGTTGAATGTAATTGGCTTTATTGGGTGGCACGTTTGCCATAAGGACACCACTCAATCCACCAATGTCGATTCCGACTTCCAGTGTGGTAGTCGCGGAAAGGACATTCCTCTTTCCTTGGATAAATAAATCCTGGAGACGTCTATTTTCTGGCGATGACAACTGAGCAGAGTGCTCTTCAGCCCATAAACCCATACTCAATTCCAGCGATTCGTCTCGATAAAGCTTTCGATAGCGTAAAAAATAGGGGTCTTTATCGAGATCGTTCTGGGAAACGGATTTAAGATCAGTAATACAATTTTGAGGCGGTATTATCCCATCAACGGTATCTTTCCAAAGTGTATTGTTAATAGTGTTGAGATACAACGCCTCAGGTTTGCCAATCGTAAATTGATAAAATACCAATCTAAAAGCTTCTACAATCCTATCATCTTCTGTTTGTATTTTTTCCCATTCTACCCATTTGATATCATTGCGCTTGGCCAATGACATAAATCCGTTGAAAATAGCTTCTAAAAAATTATATACATTTTCTTCAGAATCTTCAATTTTGAGCTTACTTAAAATTTGAACAGTAAACTTGTATACAGAATTACGTGATGTAGCTTTTAGATTGAAAAGGTTTTTATTCTTCCCATTAAAAGTGACATATGTTCCAAGTCCCATCAATCTGGAGTGATAGTCCTTATATATCGTATTTGACGATTCAATAGTTACAGATCTTAGTTTTCTAAAAATATAGATGAAACTTTTTAAAATTGCAACATAATCAAACTCATACCCTGAAAAAAATCTGTCAAGATATACTTTTAAATCATTTGTATCAAGCTGAAACTCAAAACCAATTAATCCAATGCTTTCTAGATTCGTTTGTTTTTCATTTGGCACGCTTAAAGCTTCTGCTAATTTTAAATATACAGATGTGGCTATACCGTCAAAGTTTTTATCATATGCAAGCTGCTCACGTTCGTCTGGTAATTGGTCTTTCATTCTTTCACGATCAAAAAATTCCCCAAAGAGAGGATGTTTTTCCAAAGCTTCGACAAGCGATATAATGGAAATTCCCGATCTCATTTTGGACAGTTCAGATTTTGCCTCATCGATTTTTTCCTGTATCTTGTTACGTACCAACAAATTATCTGTCTCACCCAATTTTTTTTCGTTGGCACGTATCTCTTCCGCATAAAAATCACGCAAACCATTATCATTGGAACGCATCGACATTTGAGATATTGTATCTATAACGAGCCGTCGAAATAATTGAGTTTCATGTTGTGACGTAAGTAACGGCCCTAATCGTGCGGCAGCACTTCTACTGTCTGAAAAAGCCAATAGCCTTCTTCCTCTGGCAGGCAAAAAGACATTGATTTCTTTATCGATCTCCGGCATATTGACCAACATGGTTTCCGCAACAAGCGGAATTAAAAATTGGTCGCTCACATCCAAGCTGTAAAACTCATCGTTGGAACAGACAGGGCAATCAGAATGTCTATAAAATTGGTTATTGAAATCGTATTCAGAACACTTTTTACCATTCACGTCTATGTAAATCGGTTCTGAAGACTCAGTTTTGCTAAGTAACAAGGCGCCTTCTTTTTCAGAGAATCCAGACGCATACCTTTCCAAAAACAAAGTATCTTTTTCCTTGAAAGAACCATAGTAAAAATGTTCTCCACATTCTGAACAACGGACAAGATTTAATGTAGGGCTTTTACACATTGTGCAGTTATAGAACAAACCGTGATGTATCTTACCTATCCCCTCAATTTTAGAGTCTGGACAATGTGGGTTGGAGCATACTGAAAAACCCTGTGAACTCCGAACTTGAAGATGCATCTTATGAGGAAGCAGTGGAAGCTCATTGTCGCTGAGGCGAGCTTTGGCACCTATGGTGAAAATATTCAGCAATGTCTGCTCGCCCATTTTATAGGAAAGCAACTCAATCAATTCATTCAATGTGATAGCATATTTCTCAGCCAAAATTCTCAGGATTTTTGGGAAAATCCTATATCCTTTGAATTCATTATACAAATCAAGATTTGATTGTTTGACTAAATCTGAGATTTCATTAAATTGTTCTATCTCTCCATCCACATCAATATCGGTTGCGATTTCTCTAAACTCCTTTTCACCGGTAATGCTTTGAATGTTTTCTTTATTGAAAAATTTGCTGAAAAAGCCCCATTGTTCTTCTTTATCTTCGGATATCGTAGCAGTAGTTGCGATATGAAGAATATTTGTAGTTTTCACTTTTGCTTTTGCTGCGACACGCTTGAGCAGCATAGATACTTCTGCGGCCAAAGTTCCGGTGTATAGATGAGCTTCATCAACAATAATAGTTCTAAGTGCATTGCCAATTAACGGATAGTCATTCGGTCTAGAAAGGATGTATTCAAGCATTGAATAGTTTGTAATCATAATATCGGGGGGGTTGCTACGTGCTTCTTTTCGGGTTCTTATGAAACATTTATTATTAAACTCTTCCGACGCATATTTTTTATCTTCTGGGGTTTCACTGTTATAAAAAAACATCCTGATGTCCGACTGCCCCTGAAGATATGAATACAATCGCTTGTTCTGATCCGCAACCAAAGCGTTCATCGGATACAAGATAATAGCTCTAACCCCTTTTTCATCTGCTTTTCTTGGATTCCTAACCAAATCATTTAGCATAGGCAGAAGAAACGACTCAGTCTTTCCTGCTCCAGTCGGGGCGGTTACCATGATGGCTGGCTTGTTATTCTCCTCCATATCATTCACAAGTTTAAGTGTTTCATATTGATGTTTGAATGGAAAATAATTAGGATTGAAAATTTTGTTCATATCTAAAAGGTCGATAAACTTTTTGCCCAAAAATGGGATATTCCGCAAAATATCCTCATGTTTTTTAGCTGAATAGGCACCTTCGACCAAAATATCTGATATAAGGCCGTCTGCTTTCGTTTCGATGAGGGCTTTTAACTCTTCGAGCATTGCAACATCGCGTATGGCAATATTAGAAATAATGGTTTCTTCTATCCTTTTTTTGAGGTTGTTCGATAAAGTTATCGCATCAAGATATTTACCCATTCAATAATTCCTCCAACGCTTTTTTGAGATAATAGTTTCCATTGATATAGTGCATCGCCACTTTTAAATTATGCTTATCGCGGCTTTTTACAGCTGCAGTATCAAATAGATAATCTACTATTTTTTGCACAAAGCTTTCGTCAATCTCTCCTGTGATTTCAGCCTCTTCAACCATCCCATAAAAATAGCTAGTCAATCTTTTTGAGGAAGAAATTCTGAGCATATTGAACAGTATTATTGGTGTTTCAAGCAATTTATTTTCATATCCACCGAGAATTAATGATTGCAGCACTTTTTCACCGATATCTTTAGGCAATATCAAACTCATAAATATATGTTCCAACAACATCTTCTGTTTAGAAAAATCAATTGTAATATGATGGCCACTAATATTTAATGTGTCTGAATATAAAAGTATGAAAGTATCTTCTGGATTATTCAACACGAATTTTCGAAAATTCTTTGCATTGGTATCATCGCCTAAAAAGATGTAATTGGTGACCAGTAAATTTTTCATGATTTTAGAATAATTTATATCTGAAACATTCGTTAATAAATCGTCTCGATAGCAACTGTCTATGGCATGACTTCCGGAAAGCATAAGGCATGAAACAATCTCAAAATCAAACTCGCATTGTTGATTTGACATTGTTGATTCAATTTCATTAAACATATATATGTGGTAGTTTAGTTCGCTATCAAGAATAATCAGTTTTGACAAAGAAGAGGGATTTTTATAAAAATAAAGAATTTGATTATTCTCTTCTTTCAAATAAATGTATTCTTCTGTGTCTTGATATTGAAACAACTCAATCAACTCAGCATTATATAGATGTTCAGAAACAAAAATCGATTCACCAAACCCCGACAATTTGCCAAAATTGATTACAGAATTCGAAAAGACTTTTTGGTAAAAATACGATTTATTTTTGAGATATAACGCTTCCCCATGTTTCAGATCACTTAAAAAATAGCGATTATTTTTGAGATCATTCTTTTTCAGCATTTCGTTTCTGCCAATCTGCCTAGTATCACCCTTTCGATTGATTTCAAAAAGTCTAATCATGTGAATCTTTTCAAAAAAGTTGCAGTAAACCACTTTTTTAAAAACTTTATTGTTGTATTTAAGCATCAACGTATGTTTTGGGAAAGTGATCATTTCAGCATACAATGGTATTCGTATAGAAAAATCATCTATATCATCTTTTTCAGTATAGCCTCCAGAATATGTCCACTTAAGTATCTCTACTTCTTTTGGTATCGACATTAATTCGACTTCATCGGTATTAGGATCAATAATCATTTGTTTCAAAACAAACATATAGTCTTCATCAATATTAAATGCTCTTTCAGCGGTTGTGTATAAAACGATTTCATCGAAGAAGTCAGGTTTTTGTATTGTTTCGGAAAAATTTAATTCAAAAAGGAATTCATCGTTATACATGATTTTGCATTCTTCAGTACTACGAATGTCAGGAATTAACGTCGCATACCCTTCAAAATATTCGCGCTGGTTGTCATGATTAAATGTGCAGTCAAGATCCGTATCCATTAGAATGAAGTATTTTTTAGTGCTATTTAATTTCTTGAATATATTGGAATGTATATTCCCGTCTTCATCAAAGATGATCAGTTGCTCACTAAAGTCAAACAAAACGATTTGAAGAGAATATATAGCTTCGTTATCTTCATTCCGAATTTCAAGATTTACTCTATTGTTTAAAGGATTGCTAATAATAAGTGGATTTTCTAGTGTTAAGTTTTTTTCTGCGTTAGCGATAAGCAATCCGGCATATTCATCATCTATGTAAATATCATATCTGTACCCGCCTAGATTTAGCATATAAGTATCTTGTATATTGATCACGAAATTCAAACCAAATTCATCATACTGAATTTTCTCAAGATAAAATATTTCCAAATTTTCATTTGATGAAACAAGCATTTGCTTTTTATTTTTTTGCTTTGCGGCTTTCAATAACTCATCAAGATTGATGTATTTAAACCACACATTGGTTTTTAGTATCGATTTAAGTTGTTCCGGAGTTACCACATTATCTCGATATCTTCTAATCGCCCTCCAACCTTCATGAAACTCATTGGAATAATTTTCAGATTCTTGGTCTAATAAATCTGTTAATACAATAGGTATCTTATAATTTGACAACCACATTTTAAGATTCTCAAAACCCTCATTTGGTATTCCGATTTGTAGAAGAATGGTGTTTCTGAGATATTGATGCTCATCTTTATTGACAAAATCATTTCTTAGATTAAATGTTTTACAAGCTAAGTCGATGGCTTCTTTTAGGTAATAATTTGGATGTTTTTCAGCCATGAAATAGGTTTCAAGAAAAAATGTAGTTACAGAATGATAAATTTTCAAATCATCTACAATCGCTTTCCAAATAGCTTGATGAAACTTGTCTTTCAATTTAAACACAACATATAATAAAAATATCAACCCTATAAATGCTTTTTGGATCGGTGATTGTCTGCTTGGATGCTCACGAAAACCAAACAAAATGTTCTCAATTTCTTCCAAGGTATTGGCATTTACATCGAGTTCAATTAGCGATATAGTAGACTTAGATACAAATATGGACTCTACGAGTTTTAAGGCATTCGTTGCATTACCATAAGATTTGATAATTTCATCCATTGTAAATAAATTTTGAAGATATTCAGCAGTATTAACACTACTGTTCACATTTTCGTATGTATCTATTTTTATATGCTGACTACTATTAATTCCAATCCAATCAGCCCAGTTTATCCACCCATCATTTTTATAAACATACTGAGGTGATTTTGGAATGTCTACTGGTTTTTTCGGTAAATCGACAAATTTCCCTTCAATATACTCTCGCCATTCATCGTATCCGTTCAATTTCAATGAATGTACAAATTTTTTAGCATCTGAATAAGGTAACCATGTATCTTCTGTGGATTCATTGTTTCCTTTGCGCTTTCTTTGTGTACCAAGCCAATCGGCCATATCTACCCACTGCTCATCTTCATAAACACGGGTTGGATCTGTAGGAATATCCTTTGGCTTAGGCTCATGGCCCGTAAGATTTCCTTGACAATAAGCTCTCCATTCTGTTTGTCCACTCAATCCTAAATTCCTAACAAACTCTCTTGCCTCTTCAAAATCTCTCCATTGGACACCTAGCCAATCTTTAATGCCTTGCCAATCACTCTCATATATTTTTTGAGGATTCCAAGGGATATTTTCTGGTTTTTGCAGATTCGATATTTTTCCTTGATAGTATCTCACCCATTCCTGAATATTTTTAAGCTCTTGTGCTCGCACGAATTCTCTCGCTTCTTCAAACGGGAGATATTGAACTTCATAAAGATCCTTAATCCAATCTGACCATCCAAGCCATCCCATACGTTTATAAATAACATCAGGATTTGAAGGAATGAAATCAGGTCTTTTTTCTTTTCCGGGGAGTTCGCCTTTTGACCATAATTTCCATTCGCGAGCATTCTTTAATTCAATACTTCTAACGAACTCTCGAGCTTCTTCAAATGGCAATAGGTCAGTTTTCATTTTATTTCTTTATGTAAATCTATATTAAACGTTTAATATCAATAATAAGTCACAGCACATAATATCTTCGTGACCCTTTTGGCTTACTAAAAATATCTTCTTTAAATACGCACAAAGATACTGCCAGCAACTTTTTTTACTGTTGTCTGTATTAATTTGCAAAAAATATCCATTGCGACAATGAACTTTTTGCTCTCTCCATCCATGGAGTTTGTTTTACATCGGTGTTGTATTTCATCGGTAATCCTTTACGTTTTGATATTGGTAGTGTAAAAGATTGGTTGGACAGCATTGTGTCCGTTTTTTTAATCTAGTAAATTTGAAGTGTTATTTTTCCATTTCTCTAAAAAATCCGCCCTATTCAGTATCTTCGCCCCTAAATCAGCTTTATACTCCATATACGGATGCCCCAGGTTCCAAAACCGTACCCCCTGCTCTTCTAAGTGCTGTGCTAGAAGTACCAGCTGCAACGTTCCCCAGTTGTTGTATCCTTTAGATGGGTTATGAAATCCGCTTAGGCTCGTGTAGACGTTATGTGTGATGTAACCGATCTCCCCTGCTATGAGTGTGCCATTATCTTCATCATAGAGTTCGGTGCTAAATAGCTCAAAGTTTTCATAGCTGTTTTGAGAGAGGTCTTTCATGAGCTCTGCGTATTCACCTGTTATCCAACAATCTTCATAAGCGTTTTGGATAGAGGAAAGGACTTCGTTAAACCCTGTATTGAACGCCAGGCGGTAGCGACTGGAACGCTGCAACTTAGCAACTCTTTTTCCGATTCGAAGATTCTCATAATCTAAGACCGCATAATGCGTCTGCATCTCAGGGAGTAATAAAAGACGACCTTCATGATTATGGGTAACGCTGATAAATCCCGCTTGGGCCAATGCAATATACATTTGTGGAGAAAAGTCATCACTCCAATAGTAGTTAATACTCATATTCGGATAGATATACCGATTCAAAACATCAGAATCGGTGACATTGTCCAGTGTGATATAAGGTATCTCTTTTTGCTCGGTGCTCATCCTCTCCCCTGCTCTACCATCATAATAATACGGTTCACCAATGAGATCTTCATATCTGTTATTGAATCAGATGCTCGATCTGACGACTGAGGAAACTATCGGCAATCCCTTTGGCTTTAAGGGCAAGTGCTTTGGGAGAGGTGATGATGAGATCGGGCATCCACTTCTTGACCTCTTGCATGATCTCACGCTCGGAGGTGGCGAGTACTTCAATCTCTATACTTCCATCGTCATAGGTCTTTAGGATTCTTTGAGTGCTGGCAAGGGGACGGCGATGAAAATACTTGGCGATCTCGGGGGATGCTTTGAGAGTCACTTCGAAAGGCTCACTGCCCGGTTCAAACCATGCATTGATAGCTCGTTCTAAAATTCGATAGGTTGTATCGTTGGGGATGAAGGTCTCTTCAGTACTTTCGAGATAATCGATCCCTTTGAAGTAATAGGTCTTGAGTTTACTCTCCATGAACTCTTCACCATAGAGATACCAGTACCCCTCAAAGGAGACAATCTTATAAGGGTGTACATGACGGAGTTTGTTGTTGTAGTGAAACCGTACCATCTTGTTCTCCATGATGGCACGTTCGATGATATGGAAGTGTCCGAGTTTATCAGAGATATCTTCGATGATAGTTTTAGAGTAGATGGGGTTTTTGGTGTTGTTTTGGAGTTTGGAGAAGAGTGATTTGGCTTTGACACCAAATTCGCTTCCTATCCCCTCAGCGATATTGCCCAACATCTCCAAAACCAGTGCTTCTTCAGGGGTTCGCTCTTTAGTAAGCGAATGCCCTAGCTGCATTTTCCACTTACTCCCCTGCTTCTCTATCGGAAAACGGATAAGGCGCTGATTGAAATCGCGCTGAATGGTTTTAGTGGAGACATTAAACTCTGCGGCTAACTCCTGAACCGATAACACTTCCCCCTCATACAAACGCTGAAGGATAATGGTCAGACGGGTGAGGATTTTATCGTAGTCATGAATTTGTCCCATATGAATCCTTTAAACAGACACTACGTTGTCCAATGAATAGTGCATCATACCAAAATCTAAATTAACGCCGTAAAGGATAATTCTATGGAATCGTTGATGATCAGTGCAATAGCTTTGGTATGGCTAACGATAAAAGTCAAAGAGATACAAACTCAAGAGGGTATTTATGACGCAATCAAAACCCTTACCTTCAAATTCATTGCGTAGGTAGGAGATAATGATGCAAACTAACCTCTCCTCCACATCGGCGCGTGCTCACGCACAGCGTTCACGCCCTACTCATCAAGCATACACTCTCTCAAAGATGTCATCATCGTTATACTCTCATCAAGGTGAACAGGTTTATCTTCTCGATACCTACACGAAAATGGGGAAAAGGGTCGCCCTTGTGATGGACAGCGAAGATGAGAATATGTATGAGGTGTTTTACGATCAGTTGGAGGCGTCGTAAGATTTTGGTTATACTCATTGCACGAAAAATATTGAGAATCACAAATTTATTGGATAATTATGAACAAGAGGGTCATACATGAATGAAATCATCTGTCCGCATTGCGGGAAGGCATTTAAAATCGATGAGGCTGGCTATGCTGATATTCTAAAACAAGTCCGTGACAGCGCATTTGAAAAACAGCTGCATGAAAGGCTTGAGCTGGCGGAAAAGGATAAACAATACGCGCTCCAGCTTGCCGAAGGAAAACTGAGCAGCGAACTGCAAAAAGCGTCTTCCGCAAAAGAATCTGAGATCCAAGAACTCAAATCACTAATTGGCAAAAATGAGATGATGCAGCAGCTTGCTGTCTCCGAAGCGCTCAAAGTTATAGAAAAAGAGCGAGATGAGCTCGCACATTTCCTAAAACGGATACAACAAGAGAATGAGACAGCCGTAAAGCTGGCTGACGCGAAATATATGCAGGAACTCCAAGAGGTCAACGCACAGAAAGAAAAAGAGATACAAGAACTTAAAACCAAGCTAGACTCCAATGAATTGACCAAAAAGCTTGAAATCACACATGCCCTCAGTATCGTGGAAAAAGAGCGTGACAATCTCACACACAGCCTCAAGCAAGTGGAACTCGAAAAGCAGCTCTCCGAGAAGTCTTTAAAAGACAAGTATGAGACTCAAATCAAAGACCGTGACGATGCAATTGAACGTCTCAAAGACATGAAAGCCCGTCTTTCAACGAAGATGATAGGTGAGAGCCTTGAACAGCATTGTGAGATAGAATTCAACCGTATACGACCTACTGCGTTTCCAAGAGCCTATTTTGAAAAAGACAATGATGCTAGAAGTGGCAGTAAGGGTGATTACATCTTTCGGGATTCTGATGAATCACGCACAGAAATCGTCTCCATCATGTTTGAAATGAAAAATGAAAGCGATACATTAGGAAGCAAGAAGAAAAATGAGGATTTTTTAAAAGAACTCGATAAAGACCGTACCGAGAAAAACTGCGAATATGCTATTCTCATTTCACTACTTGAACCGGATAATGAACTTTACAATACGGGTATCGTCGATGTCTCCTATCGTTATCCGAAGATGTATGTCGTAAGGCCACAGTTTTTTATCCCGATCATCACCCTGCTTCGAAACGCAGCAATGAACTCTCTTGCCTATAAAACGGAACTGGCCCTAGTCAAAGCACAAAATATCGATGTCACCAATTTTGAAAACGATTTGGACACATTTAAAACAGCATTTTCCAAAAACTATGATCTGGCTTCCAGACGTTTTCAAATAGCAATTGAAGAGATCGACAAGTCTATCGATCATCTCCAGAAAACCAAAGACGCATTACTTGGAGCCGATAAAAATCTTCGTCTTGCCAATGACAAAGCTCAGGATGTCACTTTGAAGAAATTGACACGGCATAATCCTACCATGGCTGCAAAGTTTGAAGAGATCAGAGGAGAGAAAGATTAACGATTGATTTGATTACGCCGTGACAACAACCTATTGGGTGGGAACTATGATATTCGCCTCCCTGCCCTAAAGTTGTATTTCAACCCTCTGTTCGCGCCCACATCACCCGCAGTTTATGCGTATAGTATTTCAACGCCTCTTTGCGGCTAAGCCGTTTTGGTTTGTCTTTGATATGAAGTGTTGTCATGAACACTCCTTCAATCATTTTAACGCTAGTAAGCTCATCCATAACGCACTCCCCATAGGTACGCCCTTTTGCCGCTTCAGTTTTAATACTCGGATGAAGTTCTAATTCTTCCATTGTTTGTCGTTCACTCTTTAATGACCAAGTAAATCAGGGAGGTTGCGATCACGTTTGAGTGCTTCAATGGCAGCATCTACTGCCCGTTTGAGTTTAAGGGCTGCTTCGAGCCCCTCTCAGGAATTTTATAAAAAAATATAGACACCAATTTTGTGCCCGAAATAGGTGAATAGTTACATTGTTTAATAGTCTATCTTATTATACCTATTTTGTAGACTTTTTTACAGTT
>NZ_JAQTQR010000048.1 GCF_028712165.1 Sulfuricurvum sp.
GCAGATTACGCGCACAATCCCTTTACGTTTGATGACTTTACAATCATCGCACATTTTCTTCACTGAAGAACGTACTTTCATCGGTAGGCTCCGTTGATTTAAATCACTTGCTTCTCGTAGGTGGAAAATGATCACACCAATACTTGTAACTACGATTGAACGCAGTTATAAACATTCAATTCTATTTGTCCGAGAGGGCAAAGTGGACGCGTATAATACAGTAATGAAGGTTAAATTTTTATTAAGGTATAAAATGGAAGGGGGATACGATTCGTCTTTATACGATTCGTATCATAAACGGAGACTCAAGAACGGCATCCAATGTTTCAAGTTGGTTCATTAACGCATGAATGGATCGTTCCGTCGCTTCGTGGGTTGCAAAGAGCAGATGCGCGCATTCCGTTTCGGAAGGGCGCTGAATAACCGCTTCAATCGATATCATGTGATCTGCAAAGAGTCTCGTAATTTGTGCCAGTATACCCGGTTTATCGATTACTCGGAGACGAAGGTAATATTTTGATCGGATATCGCCTTGGGTTTTGAGATGAAGTCCCTCTTCAAGAGGATGGTTGAATCCCAACATCGGAGAGCGCTTACCGGAGCGTACAATATCAATGATGTTGGCGACTACGGCACTCGCTGTCGCATTTCCGCCTGCGCCCGGGCCGTAATAGAGGGTTTCGCCGACTCGATCACCTACAACACTGATTCCGTTCATAACCCCATCTATTTTTGCGATCATTGCATCTTCATCGATCAAGGCCGCATGAACGCGTAATTCTACTTCAGTATCGTCACGCTTTGCAATTCCGAGAAGTTTGATCGTATATCCGAACTCTTTTGCGAATGCAATATCTTCTTGGGTTATCCCCTCTATCCCTTCGATCAGAATCTCTTCGGGTTTGGCATCGATTCCATAGGCTATGGAGGCGAGAATAAGAAGTTTATGCGCCGCATCAAATCCTCCGATATCAAAGGTCGGATCGGCTTCTGCATAGCCTAAACGCTGTGCTTCAGCCAATACATCCTCAAATGCAACCCCTTCGTTCATCATCTTCGTCATCATAAAATTACACGTGCCATTCATAATTCCCATAATAGAGAGAATATGATTTGCCGAAAGTCCGTCACGTAACGCATTAATAATCGGGATTCCGCCGGCCACACTTGCCTCAAATTCAAACGGGATATCCCCCGCGATCTCTTGAAGCTCGTAGCGATGGTAGGCCAAAAGGGCTTTGTTCGCAGTAACCACCGCTTTACCGTTTTGCAGTGCTTTCTTAACAATTTCAAAAGGGAGTTCAACACCCCCCATTAATTCAACAACAATATCGATTTCAGGGTCATCGACGATATCGTAAGGGTTTTGGGAAAGTGAAATAGAGAGGTCGGATGCTTTTTCAAGATTACGAACCACACCGCTTTTGACTACGATTTCATCCCCAGAACGTGCAGAAATAATATTTTTGTTCTCTTCAAGAATCTGTACAACAGAACGCCCGACCGTACCGACTCCAATAACGCCGACACGTGTCACTCGGCACCCTTGCAATCCAACGTACTTAAAAACTGTTTGATATTTTTTGCCGCTTGACGGATACGTTTATCGTTCTCAATCAATGCAATACGAACATACTCATCACCGTAATCCCCGAATCCGATCCCCGGTGCTACCGCGACGTTCGCTTCGACCAAAAGACGTTTTGAAAACTCCAAACTTCCTAAATGACGGGCACATTCAGGAATTTTTGCCCACACGAACATCGATGCCTGATTACGACGAACCGGCCAGCCTGCGCGGTTAAATGCTTCGATCAAAACATCTTGGCGATGATCGTATTTATCGGTAATCTCCTGTACACACGTTTGATCGCCTTGAAGCGCAATCGTTGCTGCCACTTGGATCGGGGTAAACATTCCATAATCCAACCAGCTTTTGATTTTTTGAAGAGCCCCGATCAATTTAGCATTTCCGACAAAAAAGCCGACGCGCCATCCCGCCATGTTGTAGCTTTTTGAGAGGGTAAAGCTCTCAACCGCTACATCTTTTGCTCCCGGAACGGACATAATAGACGGAGTTTTGTACCCGTCGAATGTCAAATCACCGTAGGCAATATCACTGATGATGTAAAAACGTTCCCGTTTTGCCATTTCGACAATACGGGTATAAAATTCCGGGGTTACCGTTGCTGTTGTCGGATTATGAGGAAAATTGACAACTACGAATTTCGGTTTAGGAAAGGATATATGAAATGCCTGTTCCAATCGTTCAAAGAAAAGATCTTCATCGACTTTATAATCTTCATCAAACGGCAACTCCATTTTCTGAACATTACCGCCCGCTAAAATGAATCCGTATGAGTGAATCGGATACGTCGGATCAGGGACTACCGCGACATCACCCGGATTGGTGATTGCATAGGCGAGATGGGCATACCCCTCTTTAGAACCCATTGTTGCAACCGCTTCGGTATCCGGATTAAGATCGACGTCATAACGGCGTTTGTACCAATCACAAATCGCTTGTCGGAGTTTTGGTATCCCTTTGGAAACCGAGTATCCGTGTGTTTTGGTTTTTTGTGCCGATTCGATCAACTTTTCGCGAATATGTTTCGGTGTGTCCCCGTCAGGATTTCCCATACTAAAATCGATAACGTCGGCTCCGGCACGTCTGCGCGCCATTTTAAGCTCGTTTACTTCGGCAAATACATATTTCGGGAGGCGTCTAATCCGGTCAAATTGGATTTCATCAAACATGGCTACAACCTGTGATTAAAAAATTGCGCCATTTTAGCATAAGAGGCTTAGTTTTTATATAATGTAAGGACTTATCGTCCAGGGCTCATGGATTCGATCCACATCCCTTCGTGAATCACTTTCATCCCCTGAGCATTGGAGATTTTAAGATAATAGGCGTTTTGGGGAAGTTCAAATTGATATTCATCTTTTGGCTCCAACGAACGGAATGAATCCAAAACATGCATTGAGCTGTCCAAAACGGCAATCTCAGGATACCATTTACTCGTATAGGGAGGGACAATACGGATAGTCTGTCCCTGTTCAACACGAAACCATTGGGCACTGTTTACCCGTTTGAGTTCTGTACCCTCATCACTTCCAAGCAAGGGGGTATTCCAAATAGCATCTTGTGTATTCAGCACTAATGCAAGTCCGTTTTGATCTGCATGGGCACTGTCGATTCGGATTCCCTGTTCTTTTAGGTTTTCACCCAGAACTTCCGGAGTGAACACTCTGTTCCCGCTCGCTATCCCCTCGATATTTCCTGAACCGTTTTGAACGCTCAACGACGAAACATCAAACTTATATCCCAAGGCATTAAATGCTTGAGTAATGGTTCTTAGGCTTACCGTAGGCTCACCGGTGAAAGTAATCTGAATATTAAACGATATTCCCCAAAGAAGATAAGGGAAACATAGAAATAAGATTAAACGTTTCATTCAGCAACCCTTACCAGTCTTTTCCACCGTTTCGTTCTATGAATTCATCTTTGTTCAACTCTTTCAAAACGCCATTTTCACAAATAAAACGGATGGGATCCATTTGTTTAAACTCAATTTTTCCGGATGATGACTCAACTTCCAAGCGTCCATGTCCTAAGAAGATGAGCCAATTTTTAGTCGTATCAATGCGAATCGGATCCGTCGTGATCTTTTGAATTCTCTTACCGGTTGCCATATCGATCATCCCGTACCAAACTTTATAAATCGGATGGATAATAAGTCCTTTTCCCGATATTGTGGGCTCAGGAGCACTCGGCTTAGTAGCGTTTTTCTCACTGTTTGCTGTAACAATCGTGCTATTTGTCTCATTGATATCTGTCATATTGGTATCGATCATAGCATCTTTGATCGGCATGGTCGGTACGCTCAGTTTCATCACCTCTTCGTGAGGTTCATTGGACATTTTACCTTGTGCAATGTATCCGGCGATCATCAACATTGCAATCAAAATGATTCCGGCGAGTATCCATTTGGGTTTCGAATTTGAAGAAGATTGTAAAATCACGGATTGTTTTGGGGGTAACGTAGCGATATGGTCTTGATAAAACTTTGTGTATTCCTCTTTGATTTCGTTCAAGTCAATCCCGTATTCACGTTCCAAAATCGACATAAAACCCATAAATTGAACACGTCCGATATCTCCATAGGACTTGGTCAAAACCAACTCTACTTTATCACGGGAGATATGAGTCCGCTCATGAATTTTCTCTGTTCCCAGAGCCTGCAAATCTTCGAACGTACTAGGTTGTTTCATCTCATTCTCTCCATCAAAATTGCGCCGGCAACACCGACATTCAAAGAATCAAAATCGTGTGCCATAGGGATAGATATTCCTACATCGAGACTTTTTTGAACTCTGCCGCTGAGTCCCTCTCCCTCGTTACCCAATACCAACGCCCGTTTTGCAGCAAACGTAGTCTCACGAATATCTTGTCCGTCCATAACTGCTCCGTACACCTGAAACCCTGATTGTTTCAGCTCATGCAGTACGTCATGGATATTATGAATAATGACGATCGGAAGATCAAGTGCCGCGCCGCTGCTGGTTCGGATCATCGGTTCCAGATTCGGCTCTTTAATGCCGCTGATGACAATCGCTTGCACCCCAAGTGCATAGGCACTGCGGATGAGCGAGCCGATATTTCCCATATCGGTAATCGAACTGAGTATCACCACAAAGTCGCATTTTTTGAGAAATGGTGAAGCATAGGGAACAACTTGAGAAATCTCGGCGATATAACCTTGATGATTTCCCCCTTTGACCATTGCTTGAGCCGCTTTTTCCGGGATTCGTTTAATTTCAAAGCCCATTTTCATAAGCAGCGAATACTCTTTTTTCTCAATCTCTTTTGCCAGATAAAGAACCTTGATACGATCCTTGTGGCGTTCTAGTGCGTAATAAACCGGTTGTTTTCCATATATAAGCATGTTGTATTATATCCTAAGATTGTAAGAGGCGCTGATAGCACTCTTTTGGATTCTCGCCGGTAATCTTGGCGATCAGTTTGGAAGCGGCTTTTTTGGGAATATCCAGAGCAAGAATATCCTGCTCGCTCAAAGATGAGCCTTTGGCCGCGGAAGCTTCGA
The DNA here is from genome assembly GCF_028712165.1 of Sulfuricurvum sp. Classification (GTDB taxonomy): domain Bacteria; phylum Campylobacterota; class Campylobacteria; order Campylobacterales; family Sulfurimonadaceae; genus Sulfuricurvum. The sequence continues at coordinate 5,109 of NZ_JAQTQR010000048.1, forward strand.
TTACAACCACCCATTCACCCCGTATCTCTTTTTCCATCTGTGGAATCAACTCGGATGCCGTTCCGCGATAAAACTTCTGATACCGTTTGGAAAGTTCTTTTGCTAAAAAAATCTGCCGATCAGGTGCTGCAATGACAAGTTCTGCAAGTAATTTATCCAAACGCTTGGGAGATTCGTACAATATCGTCGTATAGCCGTTAAACAAAGCTTCTTGAAGCGCGGAAGAGCGGTCATTCCCTTTGTGGGGCAAAAATCCGAAAAAAAGCATTTTCGTCTCTACAAATCCACTGGCAACAAAAGCGGTAAGTGCTGCATTCGCACCCGGTAAAATATCATAAGAAATACTCTGATCTAAACAATAGCGTACTAGCATTTGCCCTGGATCACTGATCCCAGGCATCCCAGCATCACTCACATATACCACATTAGAATTAAAAAATTCGAGAGTCAGTTTGGAAACGAAATCCGCTTCATTATGGGAATGAAGACTCAAAAATTGCGGCTCTGAAGTCGTAAGATTATGGCGCTCTTTGAGCAAATGAATCAGTTTTTTGGTAACACGGGTATCTTCACAAAGGATGACATCAGCAGTGGATAAAACGTCGAGAGAACGAAGTGAAATATCAGAAATATTTCCGATAGGAGTGGGGACGAGGCTTAGCATAAGAGTGCTCGGTTTCTGCCCCCAAAGAGGCAAAGGTTTAAATTACGAATTTAAAGCGTAACGTTTTTTGAATTTATCAATACGTCCTGCTGTATCTACTTGACGTTCAGAACCGGTATAAAACGGGTGACATGCACTGCAGATATCGACACGGATTGTGTCTTTTGTGCTGGTTGTTGTGAATGTATTACCGCATGCGCAGCTAACAGAACACTCTACGATGTTCGGGTGAAGATCTTTTTTCATAGGTTTGCCTTGTGATCGACGGCGTTGTACGTCGGTCTGTATAGTTTTATATCCGTACGGGGGCGGATAATTGGACGCGAATTATAACGAAAAATTTCTTTTTTTACAATAATCGTGATGCTATCGCGACTGCGGCGGTTTCGGAACGTAAAATCATCGGTGACGAAAAAAGCCGTACACGATGAGAGGCAAACTGCTTCCGCTCATTCTCATCAAAACCACCCTCACACCCGATCACGACTGTCTCGATATTTTCATCCGATTTTAGGGTCTCTCCGCCGAAATCCAAAATGACGGCATCCGGATGTGCTTTTAAAAAGGTACTTAACGCCGGTGATTCGCTCAACTCGATCAAAGAGGTTCGTCCGCATTGCATAATCGAGCTTTCCATAAGACGCATCATACGCTCATAATCGAGCCGAAAATTTTGCTGTGAGCGATGGCAATGGATGAAAGTGATTTTTTCCACCCCAAGTTCAGTCAGCATCGGCAACGTTTTTTCGACCGTCTTAGGGTCAATTAAACACCATCCGATATGAAGCTTACGTTCATTGACACATGGGGAATGATGGTGACTTTGAAGCGAAAAGTAGCCATTTTTTCCATCGGTTCGTTCCAGATGGTAACGATACTCTTCGCTCAATTTTTCTTTTGTGCGAAAACATACCGTATCCCCGACTTTATGACGGCGAACTTTAATCAAATACTTATAGTCTTCACCCGAAATACTCAGCTCCAAAGAGCCGGCATTCGAATTCAACATGAATTTCACGCCAGCATCCACGCAGTAATCAAAAGCAGCATCGCCATTTCAATTCCCAAGAAGCGGAAGGCTTTTTTCTTATATTCGCTAAAAGCACCCTCTTTTGTGATATCGGTTCGGCGTTTGAGAGTTTTATACCGTTTGGCTTCCAGTATAATCATCACGATGCTTGCGACGATCATTGCTATGTTAGGCAATGTAAACTGCAAGTGTTTCGCCGCCATCATGACAGCGCCGGTCAATATCAGCATCGCGATCAACGAGCCTGAAATCGGCATAACAACCCGCATCCGTTGTGCATAACGGACAATCTGCTGTGACAAGGCAAGCATAGCGATATTAAAACCGACTATCCCCATCAGTACAATAACACCCGCATAGTGGATTTCTATTCCAATTTTATACATTTCTTCCATAAAGGGGATTTTACCTAAAATCGCCTATAATTGATACTACAAAATAGCAGATGCAAAAAGGATCCCTATGGCAATCAGTGTAGAAGAGGCATTAGAACAGGTATACAAACTCTCATCGCCATTGGGAAGCGAAATCGCACCGATCGAAAACAGTATCCATCGTGTACTGGCTGAAAATGTCGTTGCAGAATATTCACTCCCCTCTTTTGACAATACCGCCATGGACGGATACGCCGTGCGTACCGCAGATGCCGGAAAAACTCTGCTGCAGTCTTGTGTCGTATTTGCGGGAGATAAAGACGAGATCCGTCTTGTAGAAGATCAATGCATCCGTATCATGACAGGGGCAAAAATCCCTCAAGGGTGCGAAGCGATAGTCCCTATCGAAGAGGTCGTTGTCAATGAAGACCACGTCACCTTCCCTTCCTTTATCAAGGCATCTCAACACATCCGTCTCAAAGGCGAAGATATCCAAGCAGGTATGACCCTCCTCACTGCGGGAACCTTTCTTTGTGCCCATCATATCTCTCTCTTGGCTTCCCAGGGAATTACACATGTCAAACTCTATCGCCGTCCGAGTGTCGCCATCTTTTCTTCGGGCAATGAACTTAAAATGCATTATGAGACCTTGGGAGCCAATCAGCTCTACAATACCAATACCCCTACATTTGCATCGCGTGCCCGTGAACTCGGATGCGATGTTATCTCTACCGCAACAGCAGAAGATACTCTCGAGTCGATCCAGGAACATATCAAAAGTGCATTGAATGCCGATCTGATCATTACCTCCGGCGGAGTGAGTGTCGGGGATGCCGATTTCACCAAAAAAGCGTTTCAATCGCTCGGTTTCGAAAGTGCTTTTGAATCCGTGGACATCAAGCCCGGGAAGCCGACTACCTTCGGGCGGATCGGGAATACTGTGATTCTCAACCTTCCCGGAAATCCTCTTGCAGCAGCACTATGTTTTGAGCTCTTTGGTCAGAGTGCCATCCTCTCGCTGAGCGGAAGAAGCGATAAATACCTCTCCACGATAACCACTAAAATTGCAGAACCGTTTAAAATGAAAAAAGGTCGCCGTGCTTTGATTCCGGGATGGTTTGATGGAGCGGCATTCACTCCAAGCGCCAATTTCGGTCCGGGAATGGTACTGCCGCTGTCGCAGGCAAACGCCTATATGATGGTGGATGCTTCGGTTGATGGATTTGAGCAGGATGCGGTGATCAAAGTGATCCCTACACGATGGTGCATGAGTTCTCCGATCCAGAATTCGCTGATTACGCTCTAAACGGTTTGCGGATTTAAAAACGTTTCTCCGGCTAATATCTTTTGCCATAATCGTGGATCGCTCCACCCCTCACGAACTTCATCACTGAATAAGATCGATTCCAAAGGTATGACCCCCATCCGTTCCGAATAGGCATCTTCTTCAAAACATTGCGCATATCCCGTTTCGGTTTCATGTACGATGATACTGTGGAGTTTTACCTCTTGCTCTCCGTTAATCATGTCGGTGGATGACAAAAGACGATCCAGCATCAAAAATATAACGCGACTAAACTGTTCGCATGATGGAGATACCGGAAGAAGTACCCATCGATTGGAATGCTCTTTCATCGCTTCGATATACTCTGCATGATCACCGTCCCAGATAGCTACGGCATGATCAAAGCTGTCAATCAGATCTTTCATCCCCTGCTTCATAAGACCAAAATCGTAGACCATCTGACCGTGATCAAGATATTTAGATTCAAACAGCACTTCGACTTTGTACGAATGGCCGTGAATTGAAGCACGGCATCGCTGAGTTGAGCACCCGCGAACGATGTGGGCATTTTCGAATTTAAAAAGTTTACGAATTACCATAATAAACCTTGTCGTTTTAAAGTCACATTCTATGACTTAAATGTCATACGTATTATACCCCGTGGTTTTGATCCCAAATTCGAATGTGCAAACGATCCGAGTAGATAAACCCGCGGAGTTTACAAAACTCGATCACCGCTTCGCAGTTCGCTTCGATATGAGCTTTATCCCCTCCAAGCGGCATACAATAAACCGGTGTAAAAGGATGCGGGGCAATGATCTCATCGATTTCGGATTCGATATGACTTACCAATGAGGGCTCATCCACGGTAAATTTGAAAAAACTCTCTTTTGCGTTGGCGATGATTTCCCCGTACACGTCCGGCTTTACCCGTTTTTCTATTGGTTCGCCGCTGTTTGAGAGTTTTACCGAAAGGGCATACGTTGCTTGTTTATAAAAAGGGAACCGTTTAAAATCGGGAGCAATGGTCGCATTGGTTTCAAACGTAACCCGATGACCTTGTGATACCAAATATTCCATAAACTCAACGAAAATCGGCTCATTCGCATAGATGAGAGGCTCACCGCCGGTGAGGACAATATCCACATGCGGAGGAAGACGATATCCATTCATAATCCAAATCAGTGTTTGAAGTTCTTCGATTTCCTGCCAGAGTTCACCAAACGCTTTGCGATCGACAGCATACACCGTATCGCATCCCAAAATCTCAGAACCGTCCGGTGCACTCTCACGGCATCCGAACCCTTCGCATTTTAGATTGCATCCGCCGAATCTGAAAAACAGTGACGGTACCCCCGTGTATTTCCCCTCGCCTTGAACCGAATAGAAATGTTCAACTAAATACAGCATCTCACCCCCCGGTTTCGTAAAACGCACGGCTGGAGACTTCAGAATCTCCTTCACTCCAGCGATTCTTTTCCGGCTTCGTCCGAATGACTTCTTTAAGCACCAATGCCGCTTCTTTGATATCTCCGCGTCTCACTGCATCGCGGATCGACATCGCTTCATCAAAATAAAGGCACGGAATCAAATTCCCCTCGGCTGTAAGACGGATACGATTACATTTGGTACAAAAATCGTCTTTGTGCGGTTCAATGATTCCAAACTCATAACCGTCTTCTAGTTTGTAATAGTGTGACGGTGAGTGGCCGTCAAATCCCTCATCTATATACGAATAACGGCTCCCGATGATTTCCAGCAACTCGATGCTGTTCATCCCTTTGATATCCACTTCGGCATGGACGTTTTCCATATATTCGATAAACCGGACGACCATCCCTCTGGCTTTGCAGTATTCCAAAACATCGAGAACTTCGGACTCATTGAGTCCTTTCATCGGAACCATATTCACTTTTACTTTCAAACCGACACGAAGCGCCTCTTCAACCCCTTCGAGAACCTGACGAAGGACATCTTTTTTTGCAATGGTTTCGGCTACTTCGGGTTTAAGTGAATCGATTGATACATTCAAACGTCGCAAACCTGCATCATAAAGTTTTTGGGCTGACCCTTTCAATAAAAAAGCATTGGTCGTCATCGCTAAATCAATATCGTTTTTATAGTCGTAAATCAGTTTGATAAATTTATCGAGATCTTCTCTCAGCAGCGGTTCACCGCCGGTGATACGAATTTTTTTAATTCCTTCGTCAATGGAAACTTTGATAAATTCAAACAACTCTTCAAAACTGAGCAAGTTTTCTTTTGGAACCCACGAAAAAGGTTTTTCCGGCATGCAGTATTGACAGCGAAAATTACACCGTTCCGTCACTGAAACACGTAAATAATCGACCGTTCTGCCATAACTATCTATTAACACATATATCCTTGAAAAAATCCTAAAATTAGGAGCAATGCGCGATAGTACCTAAAAGTTGTTTTGAATTTTATTTATTGAGGGAATTAGAGGAAGAACCCCTGGAAGGGGTTACGTTATTACCAGCCGCGAACGACTGCGTGACATGCGGTACACGCATCCACGATTTCAGAATACGATTTATGTGCTTTTGAATACTCTTTTTTATCCAATGCTTTGATCAAGTCATTAGATGCAGTATCAATACGTTTTGCCGCATTGAATGCGATATTACTCATATGCTGTTTATCTTTTGGAAGATATTTTTTAGTTGCATCGACATCGTGGAAAAGTGCATCTGCTTTTTGAATCTCACTAACTCCACCTTTGATCAGCGCTGGAGAATTATAAAGAAACCCTTTTTGAACATTGCTCAATCCGTTTTCCATTTGACTCATGTTAAGGGCCAAGGTATCATCTGCCATAACACCTGAAGTGATAAGGGCAGAGAGAGCCAATATTTTAATCATTTTCATCCGTTACTCCTCGTAAAGGTGCACCTTAGTGCACCTCCTCCCAAATTTTGCGTTTCCATAGATATGCGAGGAACGCGAACACTACCATGTACGCCATTACCCATAGTCCAAGGCTGTTACGTTCCGCTTTTTTCGAATCACCGATCTCTTCCATATATGCGATCACTTCTTCTTGCGCTTTTTCGGTCAATCCCACACGTGGCATTGATGTCCCTTTGAGCAATACTTGAGGATCATTTACAAAACTGTGGAGATAGTGTTCACCACGGCTTTTAATGTACTGAGACAAATCCGGAGGAACTGTTCCCATATAGGTTTTAAGGTTATCCGCAGGAGTTGTTGCTTCAATCCCGGCGTATTGCATATTGTGACAACGTCCGCATGCCGCTTCAAAAGTTGCTTTATGACCCGCTTTATCATCCGTTACTTTTACAGCGATCGATTGCAAGTAAGCAACGATATCCATAATGTCTTGAGGCGCCATCCAGTTGTAAGAAGGCATTGGGAATTGTTTTCCGCTCTCAGCATTGTATTTGTGTTGCAAATGCATTGCGCTTACCGGATCAAATACAAAATTCGCCAAGAAGTTCGCATCATAAATACGTCCTGCATGACTCAAATCCGGTGGTACAACACCGTATGATGCAGCGGCATCGGCGTTACTCATCACCGCAGGATTACCTGCAGCTTCGATTGCATGACATGCGATACAGTTCGCTTCAACAAGTGTTTTTCCGTTTGCAGCATTACCGGTTAACTTGGTATCAACGTTTTTAACATCTTGGAAAGTAAAATCGGCTGGAGCCACTTCAGGATGCATAACACTGTGTGCATACGGTTCGATTCCATAATACGTAATCCCGACAAGAATCAGGATTACGGCTAAAATTTTAAATTCTTTCATTATTTTCTACCTGCCTTTTTAGCTTCCATCTTCGTAATAAACGGTAATGAGAGGAACAATACCAAGAACGTCAATGACGCACCGAAACCAACCCATGCATTAGGGCCGGTCGGAGGCAATTTACCAAATTCAGTCAATACCATCAAATCTGCCATCAAAATCCAGAACCAATATTTAAAGAACGGACGTTGATTCGCCGGTTTAACCGTAGGTGAACGATCCAACCAAGGAATCAAGAGGAAAATAACGTTTGCAAAACCAAACGCCATCAATCCGAGAGATTTACCTGAAATACCCGCGATTTCAAAGAACCATCCGCGCAATACTTCATAACTCCACAAGAAATACCACTCAGGATAAATATGAGCAGGTGTTTTAAGACCGTTTGCTTTATCAAAGTTGATCGGATCCATTGCAAAATCGTAATGGAAGAACACCAAATAGAAGAAGAAAATCAAAAACACACCCATAACGAATACATCTTTTGACAAGAATACAGGCCAGAAAGGGATAACTTTAGAGTGTTTTTTGTCACCGGCAAGGTATTTTTCTGCTTCTACTTCATAATCAAAAAACTCACCTTTTTCGTTGTTAACGTGAGGGAAACGAAGCGAATAGAAGTGGAATACGATAGCACCCAAAATCGCCAATGGAATCAACAATACGTGTAACATAAAGAAACGAGTCAATGTTGCATCCGCTACATAGAAGTTACCGCGAATCCAAACAACCAAATCATCACCGATGAAAGGAATACCGCCGAAAATTTCAGTAATAACATACGCCGCCCAATACGACATTTGTCCCCATGGAAGCATATATCCGCTGAACCCTTCTGCAGAGAAAAGCATGAATAACAACATCCCTGAAATCCAGATCATCTCACGTCCCTTTTTATATGAGCCGTAATAGATACCCGTAAACATATGGATATAGATAATCAAGAAAACAACCGAAGCACCCACTGCGTGGATATGACGGAATAACCAACCGTATGCAACCTCTTGCATAATGGTGTAGTTAACACTGTCAAACGCCATATTAACGTCCGGTTTGTAGTACATCAACAAGAAAATACCCGATACTAAAAGCATCGTGAAGAGCATGGTTAACAATACACCCATAGCCCACAAGAAATTGATATTTTTCGGAATCCAATATTCCGTCATCATCACTTTCGCGAAATTGACAACGCCAAGGCGTTGGTCAAACCATTCAAGCATAGAATCTGCTTTTTTAAATTTTGCCATTTCGCCCCCCTTACGCTTTCGCCGTCATTTTTTTGTATTCCGGACCTTCATCGCCTAGGACGAGGGTTGTACCGTCAATTTTGAACGGTGGAATATCCAATGGTCGAGGCGGAGGTCCAAATGTATTGACACCGTCAGGACTGTACTCACCGCCGTGGCAAGCACATTTAAATAGTTTTTTATCTTCTTCATAACCCGGAATACAACCGAGGTGCGTACAAAGACCGATCATTACCGAATAGTAATGATCGCCGACTTTGACAGTACGGCCATCTGTCGGTTTCATATCTTCGGTGTATTTAAGAATAAATACCGGTTTACCCCGCCATACAACGATATCTAATTTATTGGCTTCCAAGCCAGATACGTCTACCGTTGTAAAACCGGCAGACATAACACTTGGAAGCGGATCCCACGTTTTTTTCATCGCAATGAGAGAGGCAACCCCCCCGACCGCGGCAACGGCACCAAAGGCTTTACCAATAAACCCTCTTCTGCTTTCGTCCATCATAGCCATCTCACTTAATTTGGAAATTTAACCCTACATCATAAGTTAAAAAGGTTTAAGTTTCTATAAATTGAAAGTTTTTCTTATGAATTCGATTACTTTGGTGTTACTTTTTTCAAATGTGTGATAAGAATTTGATACAGCTTTATTTATCGTTTGCATAAGCTGTTCTTGGGACAATTCTTTAATAATCGGGATTGAAAGTGACTCAAATAACGGAATAAAATTATTTGTATAGTCGATACGTTGTAAATAAATCGGTTTGCCGCCGCTTATTAAGTTTTGAAGCACCGCTTGAGGTGATCCGCTGATCAAAATATCGCTTTGACGAATCACTTCATCGTACGATTCCGAATCGTAAATTGTTTTAAAACTCTCTTTCAGGGCTTTTTCATATCCGAGAAAATGGTAAAAACCCATCAATAAATCCATATGAAACGGGGCAAAAAGGGATTGATTTTTCTCCAAGTCTTTTTCATAATCATCATCCCCGAAAAAAAGCGCAAGAGGAATTGTTTTCGGAAGCTGCTCATAATAGCGTTCGTGAACCATAAATGCTTTACATATATTGTCACCCTCCAGGTACGGTGACAATAAAAACTCTCTGGCATGTTTCGTGTCTAAAGGGTCATCACTGACACGGATAAATGTTGAAAAGAACTGTGTCATGTCATCCAAAAGCGTTGGGTTGATCTCTGCCGAATCAAAAATAATTTTATCGCCGTGATGTGCGATTTGAGGAATATTCCGAACCAAATCGACTCCGACGGAGCGCTTAATTCCATACTCTTTTGCTTCCGCCGCGATGCGAAAATCCGAACAGAGCAGTGTAATATCGATCTCTTTTTGAAGTTCAGTGACAATGGAAACGGCGCGGTGAAACCGATCCAGTCCTATACGGTGCCCCGTATGGACATAATAAAAATAACGCATTATTTACCTTTTCCTGCCATTTTGATATAGATGTGCAAAATATCCAAAGCTGCCGGTGTCATACCGCTAATCTGCGATGCGGCTTGCAACGTCGGAGGATTGAATTTGAAGAGTTTATCCACGATCTCGTTGGAAAGACCCGAAACTGTTTTGAAATCAAAATTCTCCGGGATCGTGATATGGAGCATTTTGGACATCCGTTCGATATCGTCGCTTTGTTTCTCAACGTAACGGGCATATTTTGCCTCAATCAGAATCTGCTCTTGGATATAGGGGTCAAGCTCTGCGAAACTCGGAATCAGCTTCACCAATTTGTCCAGTTCAAAACTTTTACGGGAAACGAGCTGGGTTGCGGTGAGTTTATCGGTAATATGTTCTTCATCGATAGAAGCCAAAAATGCCAAGAACTCTTTGTTCGGAGTATAAACGGTCTCTTCAAGAAGTTTCAGCCCCTCCGCGATTTGAGCGCGTTTCATCTCAATCCGTTGCATCTGCGCATCATCGATAAGTCCCAAAGCGTGACCGTATCGGCCCAGACGCAAGTCTGCCGTCTCTTCACGAAGCAATAGCCGGTATTCGGCACGGGAGGTGAACATACGGTACGGCTCTTTCGTCCCTTTGGTTACCAAATCATCGATCAGAACACCGATATACGCTTCGTCTCGGCGTAAAACCAAAGGCTCTTTTCCTTGGAGTGAGAGTGCGGCATTGATTCCCGCCATCATCCCCTGAGCCGCTGCCTCTTCGTATCCGGTGGTTCCGTTGAGCTGTCCGGCACAATAGAGATTTTTGACTTTTTTCGTTTCCAATGTATGTTTGAGTTCGGTCGGATCGACGTAATCGTACTCGATCGCATATCCGTAACGGACGATTTTAGCGTTCTCCATTCCCACTACGGAGTGGATCATGGCACGTTGAACATCCGGCGGAAGCGACGTCGACATTCCGTTGATATAGCATTCGGTATTCTCCGCCGTCTGCGGTTCGATAAAGAGATGATGACGCTCTTTATCCCGGAATCGGTTAATCTTGTCTTCGATACTCGGGCAATAACGCGGCCCTACCCCCTCTATCTGACCGGTAAAAAGCGGTGCACGATGGAAATTCCCCTCGATCAGGTGATGGGTCTCTTCATTCGTATAGGCGATATAGCATGGAAGCTGTTTTTTCGTCCGTGCAAATTCGGCACGGTCGGTACGAAAACTGAACGGATTCGGAAGTTCGTCCCCGTCTTGGATCTCCATGACACTAAAATCGATTGAGGAGCTATCGACACGGGGACAGGTTCCCGTTTTGAGCCGTCCGACATTCAGCCCTGCTTCACGAAGAGAGTCGGTAAGCCCTTTTGCCGGAAATTCGCCAAAACGTCCTGCCTCCTGAGTGATCTCACCGATATGGACGACACCGTTTAGAAATGTCCCCGTTGTCAAAATCACCTTTTTGGAACGGTATTCATTGAGCAAATGGGTACGCACGCCGACAACCGTATTGTCTTCGATAATCAACGAGTTAACAGTCTCTTGGATAAGCGACATATTCGGAGTCGTCAAAATTTTATTCCGCGCTATTACACGGTAGCGATCCATATCAATCTGCGCTCGGCTTCCGCGGACGGCAGGCCCTTTGGTGATATTGAGGATTCGAAACTGGATACCCGCTTCATCGGTAAGCAGTCCCATCTCTCCGCCCAGAGCATCAAGTTCGCGTACTAAATGCCCTTTCGCTAACCCGCCGACGGCCGGGTTACAGCTTGTCGCTCCCACCTGTTCCGCTAAAATAGAGACCATAAGAGTATTTTGTCCCATACGCGCCGATGCAAGAGCAGCTTCAATTCCTGCATGCCCTCCACCGACGACGATTACGTCATATGTCATAATTGCTTCTTTACATAGATTATTAGTGCAATTATAGCTTCCATTGTTGAAACCTATAAAAAGGCAAAGGAAAAATTGCCTACAATTAAGAAAATATTTTGATGACAGGTGACATACATGGATGCCGCAAACACCAAAACATTAGAAGAGCTACTGAAAAACTATATTCCTGAACCTCTCGAATACGATCCTGAGGTTGACGGCGGAGACGAGTACCTAGTCCGAGATGAACTCCTCAAGAAAAAAGAGGAACTCAAAGACGTTGTCACTAAACTTAAAGAAAAACAAAGAAGTGACCGAAAAGTGCGTCGTTAAGACCGCCTCGCTATAATCACGTCAAAATTAATCGAGGTTATCTTTATGCTCCAAACCGCATTTGACGCTTTCAATGCCCAGCGCTACGAAGAGGCGCTAGAACTGTTCGAAACCCTAGCGCTCCAAAACAACCCTACCGCCCTCTCATCACTTGGCTACATGCACCAAAAAGGGTTAGGGGTCGAAAGTTCGCTGGAGCGCTCTTTTCTCCTTTATTCTCAGGCTGCCGAGCTAAATGAACCAGCCGCGCTTTACAATCTTGCTCTCATGTATGCCGACGGAGTGGTCGTGCCGCACGATCAATTCAAGTCATACGATCTGATGCTTCGCGCCGCCATACTCGAATTCCCTCAGGCACAGTTTGAAGCGGCTCTTGCCCTAGAGCGGGGACTCGGGTGTGTCCAAAATTTCTCCGAAGCGGCATTCTGGTACGAAGAGGCCGCCAAACGGGGAAATGCCAATGCCTTTAACAACCTCGGAGTCCTTTTCAAAGAGGGACACGGGGTATCCCAAGACTATGCCAAAGCATTTATCTGTTTTTCCCGTGCCGCCAATATGAACCTAGCAGAGGCTCAATACAATCTTGGACTGATGTTTGATCAGGGACTCGGGTGTGAAATGAATAACGATACCGCTTTGGAGTGGTGCCGTAAAGCAGCCTACAACGGTCATGAAAAAGCGAAAAGCATTATCCGTTCTTTGCAAGAAGAGGGTAAAATAGTCTTTTAATAAAGGAGTTCGATGTTTACAGGTTTGATTCGGGAAATGGCAACAGTCAAAAGTTTCGGCGGTAACCGCCTGGTACTCAAAGCCACCCATAAACCCAAACTCGGTGACTCCATCGCAATCAACGGTACCTGCCTCTCTGTGGTTAGCATCGAGAGCGACGGATTCACCGTTGAACTCTCCCCTGAAACACTCTCGCATATCGCCACCGAAAAACTCTCCGGCAAAGTCCATATCGAACCTGCCATGATGATGGGAGATCGATTCGAGGGGCATATTGTCCAAGGACATGTCGATACGATCGGAACGATTCGCTCCATTACCGATAACGGCAACAGCTATGATGTGATCGTCGATGTCGATGCCGAATTTATCCCTCTGATCCCTCCGAAAGGCTCCATCACTATAGATGGTATCAGTCTCACCGTCAACGAAGTGATGACAAATGCGTTCCGACTCACCATCATCCCCATCACGATGCGCGAAACCCTTTTCGGGACCTATAAGAAAGGGACACGTGTCAATATTGAAACCGACGTATTTGCCCGCTATATGCGTCATATTCTTACCTCATCGGGTAAAAAAGATCTTAGCTGGAACGACATCGATCATATAAGCGCGTTGTATTAACCTATGAAAACCATCGAATGGATCATGATGGGAGCCTTTGTCGGAGGGCTCGTGCTTGCCTTTTACAAACTCTATCTCTTTTTCCCGAAAAAACGGTTAGCTGATGATGATACAACGCCCGAATCGGTAGAACTGTTAGAGCGGATTATGGTCGAATGCAACAATTCCCATCCTCATATTGACGAAGAATCTCTGTTTCAAATGATGACCGTACATCACGATTTTGATTCGAAACACTTTTGGCGTTTTAACGAAAACCGCCTGCGTCACCTCATCGACCATTATCGGCTTAAAGAGCCGAATTTTCGTCGCTAAGGCTTTGTACGTTCGGATTACACCGAATCTTATACTCCATATCCACTTTCTCATATCCATCAATCTCTTGATGTGAAGCGATCGTCGCGTTGCGATACCCCTCACCTGAGTTCATATAGACATTCAATCCGTTTTCATAGAGTGCCAGTCGTGTTGCCAATGCCGTTGAGTAGGTAGTAATAACTCCATCCTCTCCTATAAGCCGTGCGATATCAGTGAAATATTCCCGTGTCCAGAGTACAGGATTGACAGAAGGGCTAAAGGCATCCTGATAACAGATATCCCACTCCCCCTCCAACTCCCGCATCGCGGCTCTGGCATCGGTAATCTCGACCGTGATCTGGGTTCGTTCATCCTCATAACCTCCCATTGTCGCGATATCGATGATAATGTTGCGGTACGGTTCAAAAATTTCGGGATAGGGAAAGTCGACGAGAGAAGCGACCAACTCACCGTCGAGCTCAGGGGAGTAGATTTCGAGTGTCGTATTTGGAAAATAGGAATCACGATAATAGAGACTCAATAAGGTATTAAATCCCAAACCAAAACAGATGTCGATGATGCGGAGATGATCTTTTTGAGCATGCAGGGCAAAGGCCGGTTCGATATGTTTTTTGAGCGATTCGTTGAGGGCGCCGTCTTTGGTCGAGTGGTAATGTTCGTCATACTCGGGAGAATATGCCGTATAACTGCCGTCTTCGCTCTGTACCCACTCTTTTGCCATTACCGAACCTTTTTTCGTTTGGCAAAATTATATCTTTTTACCTTCCAAAACTATAATGACAATCACTTTTCAACAAACCGGTATCTCCGCGTTTCAGTGTTCGTCCCAGTAGATACCACTGCCATATTCGGCATGAAATCCAAGCGCATCGAGTTCCTGCGCATATTCGATCATTTCACATACCTCTTCATCGAAATGATGGACTAAATGGTTGAAATTGGAATCGTTCATTTCCACTACGTCGTATTCATACATGGCTTATCCTTTGTATAAGATATCACTATGAATACATCAAATATTCCCGCTTTTTTATCTTCTCTTCACACCAATCTTGCGATAATAATCAAAAATGCAACAAAATTGTCATACTTTATTTATTCCCAATGATGTTTCATCCTTTTTTCCATCTCAATTCTTCATAAAATATATCTTTTTGCCTTCCCTAACTATAATGGTGTTCACATTTAACAAAGCGGAAACTATGGATACAAAAGAAAAGCAAGGGATCATCACCGTCTCTATCGGCATACTGCTCTTAATATTCAGCATGATCGCTTCGGCAATGTTTGCAGAAAAAATAATGTATGGAGAATATCTTTTTACGGCTACCTCTCTCACTGGATTGATTTTAATGTTCATCGGGATGAGAAAGATAATGCAACACACGGTGTCGAAGAGAAGATAAATTTATTAGAGACCATTACCCCACATATGCATCTTCTTTGCAACAATCACATCGTATCCCACTATCAGATCCGTAATCGTATTCGCTGCACGAAATTCCGCTTTCTCCAGCAAAGCCTCAATATCCGATGTCTCTATCGCCCCTTTGGATTGGACGATTATAACCTCAGCGGAGTTTTCCAAAGAACGGTAGACAAGTTGTAATAATTTTAGCGGGAAGGTATGCAGGTGTAAAACATCTTGGAGGATAATCGTTTCGTAATCGCGGGTAGCTGAGCGGACTAGAGAGTTAAAATCTTTGATCGTATCTTTTTTACCGATAACATCAGAGGAATACTCCTCATGCTCCCCCGGATAAAAGGAAAGATCGACCATTGCGTTAAAAGGCTCTAAAAAAGCACATACCTCTTCAATAAGATTATCGCCATGAGAGGTCGCCACCAAGATTTTCATCTGAGGCGAGGTTTGAAAAAGATCGCAGAAGGAACTCATAATGACAAGTCATGCAACTCGCGGAACAGATAGGCTTCGACAATGTCATCTATACTGCGCTGTGTATGGGCAACTAAGACCATCATCTGATTGTCGATAAACTCCATCACCGGCTCATAGTTCCCTGTCACGATGACCGCATCGAGCCATCCGTCGATTGCGGTTCGGTCGGTGTAGAAATTGATCTCTACGACTTGCCCCTCTTCGACTTCGACGGTTGCCCAATGAGTTGCCGATAAAATTCCGGTAAGTTCGCTCTCTTGGGTATCATCCCCATCCATCGGTAATAAAAGCACCATGATCAATTGACCTTTGTTAGATCGAGCTTCAACGCTTCGTTATCCATAATATCAATATCTTTGCGTAAAACTTCGGCTGCAATCGCTTTTGCATCTTCGAGTGAGTGCATTTTATACGTACCGCATTGGTAGATATTGAGTTCAGGGATATCGCTTTGTTTCTCAACGGCAAGAACATCTTTCATCGATGCTTCCCATGCCGAAACGACCTCTTCTTCACTCGGCGTACCTATAACACTCATGTAAAATCCGGTACGGCATCCCATAGGGGAGAGATCAATGATCTCGGTAGAGCCTGAGTTTAGGTGATCGCGCATAAATCCTGCAAAAAGGTGCTCGAGAGTATGAATCCCCTCTTGGGAAAGAATTGCTTCGTTAGGACGGCAGAAACGCAGGTCAAACACAGTGATATCATCGCCTTTTGGCGTTTTCATCCCTTTGGCACGACGTACAGCCGGTGCGGGCATAATAGTGTGGTCTACAGTAAAGCTATCGAGTAATGGCATAGAACTTCCTCACATTAAATGGAGGAAGTGTAACAAAAAGGTTTAAATCGAGGATTAAAATCGAAGAATAATCTCATTGGCCTATTCAGGACAAAATAATTTTATACTTGAATCACTTAGTATTCGATTGTACGCGGCAATTCTTTTGCTTCTTCCACCCATTGAATGATCTCTTTTTCTGTTGGGACACGTCCGCTAAGATTTTTTGATGTATTAACTTCTTCCATTTTTTTGTGCAGATTTGCAGGGACACGCTGGGCTAGTTCTTTAACCGTATCCACTCCAGATGCTTCCAAAAGCTCCGCATATTGTGGTCCTACACCTTTAATACGAAACAAATCAACCATATTCGCGAAACGTAAAATAATTTTTTCTGAGATCTCAGTTGTCTTTGCCAGCATTGAACGTTTTGTCCGTGTCGATACTGCTTCTAGGAGTGCATCTGTATCCATAATCCCCGCTGCACGGAGTTTAGCACCCATAACCGGGCCAATTCCCTCAACTGCATCAACTTTATAATTTGCCATACTATACCTCCATAGTTTTTAAATATGATAAACTATAACATTTAAATGTAAACGAAATATTTGATTGTACTTATAAATAGCAGCGCAGTATAGCGCTACTCTTTTATTGTACAGCTAATAAAGCTGTTTGGAATGCAGTTAAATGATTATATGAACCTGCTCGTAGATTTTCGAATACTTGCACCACATCAGCTGGCATACCTTGCTCATAGGTAACGATATCGATAATATCTTTTTCTTCAATTACTACCCCAACCTTTAATCCCTCAACCAAAGAAAGTGATCCTTGAGCCGTTAATGTATTATATAGATTTTGTAATTCCGGAAGTACAAATACGCCAGTGACAGCTTCGTTTATATTTGAAATATCTACATTATATTTCCTGCATAGGTTTTCTACAGAATCCATATGTTTTTGTTCTGATGCTGCAATGTTTGAAAATGTATATGTTGCAGGATATTTAATAGCAAATGTTAAATACACATCACGGGCTACTTTTTCTTCCTGATACATAAATAATAATGATGCTTTTTGCATATCCGTTAATACAACATTTGAGGCTGCAGGCTTAGCATATAAAGACCCTACCAATACAAACACCGTTAAAATTGCTACTCTTATACCTTTTATCATTCTTCACCCTTTTCGTTTTTATGATAGAAAATATAGCATTGAAGTGTTAGCGATGTGTTAGCAACCTCTCAAATGAATATACTAAAAAATCTCAGCGCAGCTCTTTCATATTTTCAAATAGATCCATAGGTAGATGTTGATCCATATCCTCTTTTACTTTTTCAATATGAATATTACAAATCGATTCTTTGAGTTCTTCGGCAAGTTTTAGAAGTTCTTCTTTGCTTTCACGTTTCGCGATACCTCGAGCGGAACATCCGGTAGTATTTAGGTGGTTATAGGTCATACGATACATTATAATAATCCAATAATTGTTTTAGTAGAGACACTAAAGCAAAGAGAGTTCCACAATATAAGAAAATTTATGAAAAGAAGAAAAGAGGGGAAAAGGGGGAGTGAAGCAGGTGTCTATTAGACACGAGCCTCTTCACGTCGTTGGAGACGTTCCCACTCTTTATCGACACGTGCTTGCCACTCATCGAGAAGGTATTCGTATTGCTTGGTGAAAAGGTGTTTAAAACGCCCTTGAGCACCGAGGTAATCGCGTACCGGGATAATATTTTTCGGGCGATACGTAATATTCAATTCCGTACCGTTGATGATTTCATACAATGGGAATACCAATGAATCGGTTGCCAAATCAGAGATAGCGATGGTGTCTTCCGGTGCAAATTTCCACTCAGTCGTACAAGCCGACATCGCATTAATGAAAACCGGACCTTCTGCCGCAAATCCTTTTTGGAT
The DNA here is from genome assembly GCF_028712165.1 of Sulfuricurvum sp. Taxonomy (GTDB): domain Bacteria; phylum Campylobacterota; class Campylobacteria; order Campylobacterales; family Sulfurimonadaceae; genus Sulfuricurvum. Next base: position 23,416 of record NZ_JAQTQR010000048.1, read on the forward strand.
TTTAGCAACCATATCTTTCCATTTGTTCGGAGCAACTTGAGCAACGTATGGAGCACCGTGTGCCGCCATAATTCCCATCATGTCTTTTTTGTTTTTCTTCTCACCGTAGCTTACACGTCCTGCAGGAGTTGTCGTAGCCGACGCACCGATTGGTGTAGATGATGAACGCTGTCCGCCTGTATTTGCATAAACTTCATTGTCCAGACAAACATACATCATGTTGTGTCCGCGTTCGAAACATCCTGAAATCCATTGGAAACCGATATCGTAAGTCGCACCGTCACCGCCGAATGCGACGAATTTAGGTACGCGATCCGGTTGTTTTAGACGACCTTTGGTTTTAAGCGCTTTGTACATTGCTTCCGCACCTGCTACTGCAGATGAACCGTTTTCAAATCCGATGTGAATCCAAGAAGCATCCCATGAAGTATACGGATAAACTGCCGTACAAACTTCCAAACATCCTGTAGATGCCGCAAGGATCAAATCATCGTTCGTTGCATTTAAAACTTCGCGAACAATAATCGAGTGGGCACAGCCCGGGCAAAGAAGGTTAGCCCCTTCAAAGCGATCCGCCGAAGTGGAGAACTCTTTGAGGTTTTTAATTTTTTTAATTTCTGACATAAGGGCTCCTTAGAAAAAAGAGA